>JABMQR010000040.1 GCA_013202335.1 Bacteroidota bacterium | reverse complement strand
TACAAAAATTGACGAATATGTCAGGGAATGGTCAAATGAACGATTCAATTTCTTTAGTACCTAAAATTCAGGTACCATTAATTGCAATAATAGGACGTCCAAATGTTGGGAAGTCCACACTTTTTAACCGGCTCATTAGAAAAAGAAGAGCTATCACAGATCCAACGCCGGGAGTTACGCGCGACCCTATTTTTGAGAAATGGGACCTTGAAGGAAATACCGTGATGCTGGCGGATACCGGCGGATTAAAGCTGGATCAGGAAGGACTGGATTATCTGGTTACAGAAAAAAGTTATGCTGTCCTTAAAAAGGCGGATGTTATACTTCTCATGTTGGATATAACTGAGGTAACACCTGAGGATCAGACACTTATTGAGGCACTTCGGCCCTATACGAAAAAAATTATTTTATTGGTGAATAAAGTCGACAACCCCGCAAGAGAAGACCAAATTTGGGAATTCTACTCATATGGGATTAAGAATGTATTAGGAATCTCATCAACCCACGGGCTGGGAATTGTGGAGTTGGAAGAGGCTCTTATTGAGAAAATGAATCTTTCGGTAGATTTAAATAGGTTTGATGAAAAGGAAGATGGTGAAGAAGAAGAGATAGAGACAGAGATAAGAATAGCGATTATGGGTAAACCAAATACGGGTAAATCTACGCTAACCAATCAACTTACCGGGATTGAGTCCTCTATCGTAAGTGAAATCCCGGGAACTACCCGTGACGTTGTTACCGGAAACTTTTCTTATAAGGGAACTGATTACATTGTCCTTGATACTGCAGGTATCAGAAAAAAGAAAAAAGTCGGTGAAAACGTTGAGTATTACTCAGTTAATCGTGCAATCAGTACCATAGATGAATCAGATATAATTCTTATCATGGTTGATTCAGTCGAGGGACTTTCTGAGCAGGATAAGAAAATTGCCAACCTTATTGTTCAAAAAGGGAAAGGGGTTGTACTGGTTCTCAACAAGTGGGATCTCATCAAACATGTTCCGAACCAGCTTGAAGCAATAACAGATCGAACGCGGTTTTTGTTTCCGATTCTTGGCTTTGCACCCATTGTGCCGCTATCAGCCAAAACAGGTGAAGGGATGGAAAAACTTCTTGATACGGTATGGGGAGTATGGAAGCAGTTGATCAAACGCGTGGAAACCGGGAAATTCAATCAGGCACTTAAAGGCTGGCTGGAGCGGTATGAAATTCCCCGGGGAACAGGGACATACTACAAGATTCTCTACGGAACCCAAACAAGCACAAAACCGGTCTATTTTTTACTCTTTGTTAACCACTTGAAGGGATTTCCTAAAGGATATCTTCAGTATCTTACAAATAATATCCGCAAAGAACTTGGGTTTCCTTCAGTCCCATTAGAGATACATTTGCGCGAAAGAAAACGAAGGGGTTAGTGTTAGGATCAGTCTAAATGGACTGACTCTCAATTTTCCCTATAGAAGACTAAACGGAGGCTCCTGCAACCAGAAACAAATATAAAATTTGTTTCTGATATTTTTGCATTTGCCTCAAAGATGAGGAATAATGTCTATTAAGGCAGTTGGATTTGATATTGACGGGACGCTATATCCAGAATCTTTGATGAGTATCTATTCGATCCCAATACTACTGAAAAATCCGAATCTTCTCTATCATTACGGCCGGGCCAGGAAGATTCTCCGTGATGCAGCGGCAGCCGGAGAGGAGTTTGAGGAAGGTTTTAGGACCAGACAGGCTAAAGCCGTTCTCAGATCAATGGGTCGTCTGCCCGAGGGAGAGCTTGTCAGTAAAACTAAAAGCCGGATCAGCAGAAAAATTTATGGGAGCTGGGATACTGTTTTCAAATCTGTACATTCCTATAAAAACGTCAGAGGAGCATGGCTGGAGTTGAAAAATATGGGCTTGAAATTGGGGATTCTTTCTGATTTTCCTCTGGGAACAAAACTGGAGGCTCTGCAGGTTTCAGATCTTTCTGATGCTTTTTGCTGCTCTGAAGATACCGGATACTTAAAACCCCGAAAAGAACCCTTTCTCTATCTGGCAGAAAAGTTGGGATACAAGCCCTCTGAAATTATGTACGTAGGAAATAGTTATGCAAAAGATATTATTGGTGCCCGTGCGTCCGGCATGAAAACAGCATTAATCACAAAAAACATGGTAAATGCAAGAAAAAAATATCCTCAGGCTGATATTATTTTTTCACGATATGTAGATTTGCCGGAGTTGTTGACAAGTTACCTTTTGTAAAGGAAAATGAACAAACAATAGTTTGTTTTTTAAATAAAATGCGTAGCATTTTATTTCATGAAGTATCCTAAGTCTGAAATTAATTGAATTATGCATTTAATTTTAGATTTCTGGAATTGGTTCAAATTATCAACTGATTGGAGAGAGGTATGATTTCAACGAAATTTCTTCTTATAATAGATATTGGACTATTTCTCATTACCATTTTTATTATTATCTTTTACCGGCAACTGGATAAAAAGGACCGGCAAATCCATCTCGTGAAAACACTTATGGAAAATATGCAGGTAGAACTTGATGAGAAGTTCAAAAAAATGCGTACCACGGTAGAGTCCATGGAAGACTCTGTGCAGGGTCATGAAATCACCGTTAATACTCTTTTGAAGAAAGTAAATGGATCTTTGTCGGAGCTTGACCGGCATGCTGATGATCTTCAGAAACTTCAGTCATATACATCACATTATCACCGCATATTAAATGAATTGAGTACTCTTACCCAAAAAGCAGAAAAACGGTTGCAAAAGCTGAAAGCTGAAACAGAGACTATTGAGGAAATGGAGAAAAAGGTTGAGGCTTTTACCCGGGAGACAGCTGCGCTGGAGGAACGAATAATCTTACTTGATGGTGAGGTCTCTGAACAGGTAGAAAAGTCACGTGTAGAGTGTATTGACAGCTTTACACGGGAAGTTGGAGAAAAGCTTGAAGCTGCTGATTTCAGGATCTTAACAGCTACTGAGAATGCTGTTGAAATTATTACCAGTAAAGCAGAAGCTGTTGAGTTGCAGAAGACAGCCACTCCGGAACCGGAGCTGGAACCTGAGCCTGAACCGAAGCCGGAACTAAAACCAAAACCAAAACCAGAGCCGGAACCAGTTTTCGACGATGACGAAGAAGAAGATGACATTGTCGAAGAAATTAATTTTGAGGATGATGATGAAGACTTTTTCTTAGAAGATGAACCGGAAGAGGTCGAACAAAAACTGACTAAACGCGATATTGTTGAGGGTTATGGGAAGGAAGGGCTTGATACCGCCCGTATTTCAGAATTGTCCGGGATTCCCCGGGGTGAGGTGGAATTAATCCTTGAATTGATTGACTTTACTGAATCATAAAAAAAATACTGAAAAAGAGATCTAAATTATTAAATTACTTGACGCCAGTAAAACTATCTTAGTATGTTTAGGGTGCAGTTAGGATACCTGCGTGGTAACAGAAGTATGCAATACATACTTTTTTAGAATAAGATGTGAAACATCTTATTCTAAGGTGTAGCTCTGTCAAGAATGGGTATTTTTGATAGAGCCTCTTTTCTATAAAAGATGCTCAGAATATATTACTGGGCTTATTATATGTATAGGGGATATAGATGGCTGAAGAGAAGGAACAGGCAGCTGCAGCAGGAGAAGAGGAAACTTTGGAATCTGCTGCTGAAGAAAAACAGGAAACTTCTGAAAAGGAATTTACTGTTGAGGCTGACGCTCTTACACAGGAAGAGCAGGAATTATTACAATTGCAGGAAACTGTAGAGAAGTTGGAGAGTGATAATACTGATTTGAAAGATCAGCTTCTCAGAAAACAGGCAGATTTTGACAACTTTAGAAAGAGGATGTTCAGGGAGAAAGAAGATGCAATTAAATATGCAAATTCAAACCTTCTCTCCAATCTGGTTTCGGTAATTGATGATTTTGAACGGGCAATTGGATCTGCTGAAAGTTCAAAGGATTTCGACAGCTTTCTTTCAGGATTTCGCTTGATAGAGAAACAATTTGTCGGCATGCTGGAACGAGACTGGGGTCTGAAAAGAATGGATACCGTGGGGAAAGAGTTTGATCCCCAGGAGCATGAAGCTCTGATGATGGAAGAGTGTGAGGCCTGTACGACCCAGACTATCATTGAGGATTATCAGAAAGGTTACTTTCTCCATGACCGGGTATTGCGCCACGCTAAAGTTAAAGTGGGAATCCCTGCGGCAGAAGAGGTAAGAGTTAAAGCGAAAGAAGTAAAAAAGAAAGTCGGGAAAAAAGCAAAATAATATTGAGCCGGTTCCGGAATTGGCTATAAAAATGTTTATAACATGAGGAAATTCAATAATCATCGATTTTATGAAATTTCCTTCTTAAGTTTTTTGAACAATTTTATAATATATACTTATATTATCAGTATATATTATAAAATCAAAAAACTTACTAATAGGTCGTTCTTTCAAAATCAGGAATTTTGAAAGAACCTCACATATAATTGAAGATAAGGAGACAGATACATGGGACGTATCATTGGAATTGATTTAGGAACTACAAACTCTTGTGTTGCGGTAATGGAAGGGGGCGAACCAGTAGTTATTCAGAACTCTGAAGGCCAGCGCACCACACCGTCAATCGTTGGATTCACCGCTAAAGGTGAACGACTTGTTGGACAGCCTGCGAAAAACCAGATTGTTACCAATCCAGAGAACACAATTTACTCTATAAAGCGATTTGTGGGGAGAAGATATTCAGAAGTACCCTCAGAAATTAAAATGGTGCCGTACAAAATAATGGACTCAGCCGGTGGTACAGTTCGTGTAGAAGCACAGGGGAAAGATTATTCACCTCAGGAAATATCAGCAGCAGTACTGCAGAAAATGAAACAGACCGCTGAGGATTATCTTGGTGAGTCAGTTACAGAGGCAGTTATCACAGTTCCGGCATACTTTAACGATGCACAACGTCAGGCTACAAAAGATGCAGGAAAGATCGCCGGACTTGAAGTAAAGAGAATCGTAAATGAGCCAACCGCTGCCTCACTGGCATACGGATTTGGTAAAGACAGCAATCACGAAGAGAAAATAGCTGTATACGACCTTGGCGGTGGAACCTTTGATATCTCAGTACTTGAACTGGGTGATGGAGTATTTGAGGTTAAATCAACAAACGGTGATACACATCTTGGTGGAGATAATTTTGATCAGCGTATAATAGACTGGTTGGTATCTTCCTTTAAGGCAGATACCGGAATAGATCTTTCAAAAGACAGAATGGCTCTTCAGAGACTTCGTGAAGCTGCGGAAAAAGCAAAAATAGAGCTTTCCAGCCGCCAGTCAACTGATATTAATCTTCCATTTGTCACAGCAGATGCATCCGGACCAAAACACCTCCAGATTAACCTTACCAGAGCTAAGTTTGAACAGATGGTTGAAGACCTTATTGAGAAAACAAAAGAACCCTGCAGAAAGGCTATGAAAGATGCAGGAGTTGTTCCTGGGGATATAGATCAGATAATTCTGGTTGGTGGATCAACGAGAATTCCAGCTGTTCAGGCGGCAGTTAAAGAACTCTTTCAGCAGGAACCTCACAGAGGTGTAAACCCGGATGAAGTTGTTGCTATGGGTGCTGCTATTCAGGGTGGAATTCTTGGTGGTGATGTAAAAGATATCCTACTTCTTGATGTAACTCCTCTTTCATTAGGAATTGAGACTCTTGGCGGAGTTTTTACGAAATTAATTGAGAGAAACACCACTATTCCTACCAGGAAGAGTCAAACCTTCTCAACTGCAGCTGATAATCAGACAGCTGTTTCAATACACGTCCTTCAGGGTGAGCGTGAAATGGCCTCAATGAACAGGACTCTCGGCAAGTTTGATCTTATCGGTATCCCTTCAGCGCCTCGTGGAGTGCCTCAAATTGAAGTAACATTTGATATTGATGCAAATGGTATAGTGCATGTTTCAGCTAAAGATCTGGGAACTGGAAAAGAACAGAAGATTCGAATCGAATCCTCCTCCGGTCTCTCCGATAGTGAGATTGAGAAGATGGTGAAAGAGGCGGAAATGCATGCTGCTGAGGATAAGCAGGAGAGAGAGACTATTGAAGCACGGAATGGTGCAGATAACCTTATCTACACGACTGACAAATCCCTGAAAGAGTTTGGTGATAAAATTTCAGATGAAGACAAGGCAACTATCGAGCAGGCTAAAGTTGAACTGAATACAGCACTGGAATCTGGTGATGTAGAGAGTATTAAAGCAAAAACTGAAGCATTGCAGCAGGCAGCTTACAAACTTGCAGAAGAAGTATACAAACAGTCTGCAGACCAACAGCAGCCAGGTGCAGAAGGCGCCGGAGGTACCGACGGAGCAGAAGGTGCGGGAGATCAGTCCCAACAAGGACCATCCGGTGATGATAATGTTGAGGATGCTGATTTCGAAGTTGTGGATGACTAAGATAACGTAATATTATATACTGGGCCCTTCCAATGCGATTATGCAGGAAGGGCTTATCCTCCGGAACCGATTGAATTCGGTGAGCCTTATTTAAACCTTTCTAAAAAAATTCCAGACCTTTTTAGGTCTTTTTAAGAAAAAATGCTGTAGTAACATATAGCAGAAATTAGTACATAGAGGTAGTGACAGCTTTGGCAAAACGGGATTATTACGAAGTTTTAAGTGTTCAAAAAGACGCAACTGCAGATGAGATAAAAAAAGCATATAGAAAACTCGCTATTAAGTATCATCCGGATAAGAATCCTGGAGATTCTGAGGCTGAAAGCAGATTTAAGGAAGCAACCGAATCGTACGAAGTATTAAGCAATCCTCAGAAAAGATCTACCTATGATCAGTTTGGATTTGCCGGACTTGACGGCATGAACGGCGGTTCTCATGACTATTCCACAGTATTTAGAGATTTTAGTGATATCTTTGGTGACTTTGGCGGAATCTTTGACTCGTTTTTTGGTGGTGGCAGCGGCGGACGATCCCGTGGGGGGAGAGAGAGCGGTGGATCGGCACGCGGAGCAAACCTTCGTTACAATCTGGACATAGATTTTAAGGATGCCGTTTTCGGTAAAAAAGCTGAAATCTCCTACATCCATAATGTGGCATGTTCCAGCTGCGGCGGTACAGGTGCCGAATCAGGTTCCAAACGATCAGTTTGTTCTTCCTGTGGTGGTTCCGGTCAGGTTCGCAGAAACTCAGGGTTCTTCTCAATTGCATCTGCATGTCCGTCATGCGGTGGAGAAGGGTATGTAATTGAACATCCATGCAGTTCCTGCAGAGGTTCGGGGCTTGCTAAAAAACAACAAAAAATAAAGGTAAATATTCCGGCTGGAATGGCTACCGGTAAACGTATAAGCCTGGCAGGACAGGGAGATGCAGGACCCAATGGCGGATCTGCAGGTGATCTCTATGTCTATGTTACGGTTCGGGCACATAAATATTTTGAACGGGATGGAAATGATCTTTATTGTGTTATTCCGATCTCAATGACCCAGTCTTCACTTGGCGGGGATATTGAAGTTCAAACAATTGATGGCATACGGATTAAAGTAAAAATTCCGTCTGGTGTACAGTCTGGTAAAATGCTTCGTGTTAAAGGGAGAGGCGTTCCCTACCTTAGTAGTAAGGATCATAGAGGTGATATGTATATAAAACTTCAAATTGAGACCCCTAAACGCCTTTCCATGAAAGCAAAAGCCTTAATGCGAGAGCTTGCCGATGTGCTTGGTGAAGATTCCGCACCGGATCCGGTCCCATTGGAAGACATGTAAGTATATGAGAATAATTATTGGATATCATGCGATTGAGGAGGCCTTAAAGGGAAAATATCCCGGGGCAGAACTCCATTTGCACAAAAAAAGTCATAAAAGAAATGAGCAGTTGGAAAAGCTGGCTTTGTCGTTAAATATCACAGTTCGATCAGCAAGTGAAAAAGATCTCGACTCTCTTTCAGAAGACCGGAGCCATCGTGGGGCAGCCCTAATGATCCCCGGTGGGAAAACGAAAACTAAAAATACCAGTTTTGCGGGATTCCTTGCAGCCAGTAAAAATGCAGAAAGGTCTGTCGTTGTTGTTTTGGACGGGGTTACTGATCCACAGAATCTTGGTGCAGTAATGCGTAGTGCAGATTTGTTTTCGATTGATTTACTGCTGCTTCCGGAAAGAAGAAGTGCACAGGTTAATCAGACGGTATTCAAAGTATCTTCCGGTGCTGCTGAGTATGTTCCTTATACCATCGTACCAAGCCTGGTAAGAGCACTTGAGTTGTTGAAAGAACAAGGGTTTTGGGTCTATGGTGCCGATATGAATGGTGAAGCTATTTCCTCGGTGAATATGACAGGGAAGACAGTGGTAGTTCTTGGTGCTGAAGGAAAAGGTCTCAGCCGGCTTGTTCTGGAAACTTGTGACAGGGTAGTATCAATACCAACATCCGGACATATTGATTCATTAAATATATCAGTGGCAGCCGGAATAATGATGTATGAAATTCAGCGTCAGCAGAAATGATCTGGTGTCGAGTCACTTTTTGGTTGTTATGACACCACCAGCCTGTCTATCTTAATCTTCGAAAAACTTATTACCAATATCTTTACGATACCAGGCTCCTTCAAAGCGAATATCTTTGATATAGGAGTATGCCCGGGAATTTGCCTCAATAATATTTGTACCCAAACCCACTACGGAAAAGCAACGGCCGCCGTTTGTAATCAGCTTATTTTCTGATTCTCTTGCTGCACCATAGAACAACATTGCTGAGTTGTAGACAATAGCATTTTTTGAGAAGAAGGGGAGCTCAGATACCTCTCGTTCGATTACCGGGTTTTCCGGGTATCCCTGACTGGCCACAACAACTGCTACGGCTGATTGATTTGAAATCTCCAGATTAAAATTTTCAATATTCTGATTTTGCAGAGCCTCAATAATATCGAGAAAATCTGATTGAATCAGCGGTGCCATTGCCTGAGTTGCGGGATCATTAAACCGGACATGATAATCTACTAATTTAGGTCCGTCAGTAGTAAGAATGATGCTGAAGATCAATACCCCTTTATAAGACATTCCCTCTTTTTTCATCCCTTCAACAGTCGGTTCAATAATATGATTGATGATCTGATCCTGAAGATTTTCCTTTAATACAGGAACCGGACAAATAGATCCCATACCGCCGGTTGCTGCTCCCTGATCCTGTTCGCTTGCTTTGGTATAATCAGAACAGACGGGAAGAAGCATATACCCCTTTTCATCGATAAGGACAGTAAGGGTGATTGCCATTCCTTTTAAATGTTCTTCTACGATAATATTGCCGTTTTTAAGCAGCCCGCTTGCAAAAGCAAGAAGCTTGTCACGGTCTGAAGAGTCAAGCATTATTCGACTGGGGGCAAGTTCATTTTTCTTTATTACAAAACGTATTTCCTGATTCTGATCAAGATAGTTTTGTAAATCAGGTAAAGATGAAAAACTGGAGTATTTTGAAGTTGGAATTGAATAGCGATCAGAAAAAGCTCTTGCAAAAGCCCTGTCTCCATCTAATTTCATAGCCGCGTTTGATGCTCCGAATGCTGCAATACCAAGAGATCTGAGATAGTCTGGAACTCCGGCAGCCAGAGGAGCCTCTGTCCCGGCAAAAACATAAGAAATATCATATTTCCTGCATGCAGCAGCTACTGACTCTGGGTCTGATGGATTAATATCAGGAAGATTTGTCCCAAGCAACGCTGTTCCTGCATTACCTGGTGCACTGAATAGTCCGGCAATTCGTCTGCTTTTTGAAAACATCCACGCTATGGCATGATCTTTTGCGCCTGATCCTAGAACTAGAACTTTCAAGTTTTAAGCCCCCCTATTGTGTAGCTGTAAAAGTATCACTCTGTTTATAATTGGTCAATTGCCTTAATTGCATATTGCTTTTTATGCTGTCAGGATTGAGGGCGTGGCTTAACTAACTACCCACCCACCCGGATAAAACCTGTTCATAATCCTTTCTGGTGGAAGCCTGAACAATTTCCCGTCTTATCTCTGATGCACCGGGAAATCCCTTAATATAGGAACCGGCATGTTTACGCATTTCCCTGCAGGCGGCATTTTCACCCTTTAGATTTATAGATTCATCCAGGTGGCTGAGAAAAGCTGCTGTACGGGTTTCCTTTGATGTCTCAGGAGGCATATCACCGGTTTCCAGAAGATGACGGGTTTCAGAAAAGATAAACGGGTTTCCAATTGCACCCCGGGCAAACATAACACCATCTACCCCTGTCTCAGTAATCATCTGCAGAGCAGCTGTAGGAGTAAATAAATCTCCGGATCCGAAGATAGGGATATGGGAAGTCTGTTTCAAGGTTTTAATGTGTTCAAGATTTGCAGTGCCGGAGTAGCCCTGAACTCTGGTTCGTGCATGCAGGGTTATCATTGCTGCACCGCCCTGATATGCTGCGTCAGCTGTTTCGAGGAAGTTTATGCTGCTGCTGTCCCATCCGGACCGGATTTTTACGGTAATGGGAATATCTGTTTCATTGCTGAGGGAGTGAACTATCTGATTAATTGCCTCAGGAGACTTTAACAGGGCAGATCCAGCACCGGTTTTAACCACTTTTGGAACCGGGCAGCCGCAGTTAATATCAATTATATCTGGAGTATAGTCGATAACAGCAGGGAGCGCCCGCATAGCGGTTTCTGCATCTTTCATAAAGAGCTGAACAGCAAAAAACTTCTCATTTTTCGCTCTGGCAAGAAGGGCTCTGGTTTTTTCACTTTTTCGGGCAAGCCCCTCTGCAGAGACCATTTCAGAAAAGGTGAGGTTTGCTCCTTCTTTCACACAGAGGGAGCGAAATGCCTGATCCGTAAAACCGGCAAGAGGAGCCAGGAAAAGATTACCCGGTATTGTAGTGCGGCCTATTGTTACTGGATGGTATTGGTGTTCAGTCATTGACAACTCCACTGGAAGAAGCAATTTTTTATTCAAATACTGCGTCAAAATAATGCTCGAAATACTCATGTACATGAGGCAATTGAATAATTGCCTTTTGAAGTTTGTTTTAGTAAAATAATGATACTATTACTGAGAATAGACTATTGTAACAAATTTCTGTAAATTTATTACTCTTACAATTTTGTAAGAGTAATATACTTAGTATATTCCGTGCTCTGCGTTTTTCCCTTCTTGTCTTTGAAAAACCCTCACTTCTTGCAAGGGAGTTGTTGGCGATATGAAAGCTATTCAGACAACCCAAAAACTCTTAAGCTGTTTTCGTATAATGCAGGAGCAACCTCTTCAAGCGGTTCACCGCGGATTTCAGCAATTGCAATCGCAACTTCGCTTAAGTAAGCAGGTTTGTTCCGTTTTCCTTTGTAACGTGAAGGCACCATAAAGGGGCTTTCAGTCTCAATAAGAATACGGTCGAGTGGAAGTCTTGCTGCAGTTTCGTGAAGATTTTTAGCATTACGGTACGTAACGTTTCCTGCAAACGAGATATAGAGATTCAGATCGAGTGCCCGTTTTGCATAGTTGTAATCTTCGGAGTAGCAGTGGAGAATTCCGCCTTTCTCGGATATTCGGTCAGAGAGAATATCTATAATATCAGCACCGGCCTCACGGTTGTGGATGATAACCGGCAGATTTAGTTTTTTTGCCATATCAAGCTGGTGTATAAAGAGTTCAATCTGAGATTTTTTATCACCGAACTTTCTGTAATAATCAAGTCCAATCTCCCCAATCGCTACTATACGATCGAAGCCGGCCCCTCTTAATACTTTTTGGTCCCAGTCAATTCCGGGATTAGCTACTTCTGAAGGGGATACGCCAACAGCATGGTAGACATTTGATGCCGTTTTTAAGTTGTCGTATACCTGAAAAAAGTCACTAAGGCTATTGCAGATACTTACTATATGCTTAACTTCAGCCCTTTTAGCTTGCTGAATGATGAGTAATTGTTCTATTTGATCTTCATGGATTAATCCAATGTGAGCGTGAGTATCAAAATACTGCATTATACCTGTCCATTATTTACAAAGATTTGCTGTCAGAAAGTGACACATAGATAAAATACCACGTACTACCGTTGATCGTCAATTGTATTTGACAATTATTTATGGGCATGGTAGCTTGTTCAATGCAGTCATTGGTTTGAAGTTTTCTTTTTATCCGTATATATCTACAAATCGGAAACATCAAACTAAGGAATTATGTTGTTGGGCAAAGGTTTACTGCCGACCTGATTGCTGGTTTACAACTATTGAGATTTATATCAATTTGCACCCTGAATTAAAGGATGTCGAGTGATAGCAAAGTGGGTGAAGGCCACAATGTGGTGGAGTTCACGAAATATTATCTTTTTTGTACCATTTTAGGGTTTCCCGTGTGGTATAGGACTGCATCTCAATAGAATTCGTATACGAAGGAGCTGCCGCAGACAGACGGCGGCAGGACATATATGGAAAATATAGATACTCATGATAATTTACCTCAGCCGGAAAAAAAAGAGCCGGTTGTAGATTCTCAACCCGCTGCTCAACCTGTTGTTGAAGAAAAAACAGATGCAGTATTATCTACAGATACAGTTTCAGTTGATGAACAGAAGGTTGCTGCTTCAACAGCGCCTGATGTATCAGAAATCACTTTTTTAGTAAAAAACCCGAATACAAATGAGACCTGTATTGCTGTTTTTAACAGAAAACTGGAAGCGGGAACCCCTGTTATTCTACCGACTCGCTACGGAATGGATGTCGGTATGATTCTTGGCGAATTACGCAGTAATGATAAAGACTGCAGTTCCTGTAACGGATGCGAAGAGAAGGATGCTTCCGGTTCGGGAGGACAGGATTCCGGGGAAAAAAATCAGCCGGAAAAGGGTCAGAGATCGGACAAGAAGCAAAAAAGAAAAAAAGATAAACAAGAAAATACTGATATTTATACAATTGAGAGAGTGGCAACAGATAAAGACCTTGACCGCTATGAGCGGAACAGGGGAAAAGAACTTGAAGCAATTAGCGTCTGCAAAGAGAAAATCAGAAAGCACAAACTTGATATGAAGCTTGTATCAGCGCACTACCTGTTTGGAGAGTCAAAAGTACTCTTTTTCTTCACCGCAGATACGCGGGTTGATTTCCGGGAACTGGTAAAAGATCTTGTATCTGTTTTCAAAATGCGTATAGAGCTGAGACAGATTGGAGTCAGAGATGAATCCAGAGTGCTTGGTGGGCTAGCCGTGTGCGGACGGGATTACTGTTGTCACAGCATTACTGATAATCTGAATCCTGTCTCAATAAAGATGGCTAAAGAACAGAACCTTTCACTCAATTCAATGAAGATATCCGGTCCATGCGGTCGGCTGCTTTGCTGCCTCTCCTACGAGTATAATTTTTACCACGAGGAAAAAAAGAAAATGCCTGGGGAAGGCACCCGGATTAAAGTACAAAATGATTTGGTAAAAATTACGGAAGTTAACATTCTTTCAAAAAAGATTTATCTGTCTTCTCATGATGGCAGGCTTATGGTTGTTCCTTTCGGTAAAATGTCATATAATGATGCAGAAAAACGATGGGATATTGATAAAGAGTATATTGAAGAGATGTTATCAGGGTAGAGACTTTATACTATACATTCTGAAAAATAGTGCAGGTTGTTAATTTATTATCTTGACAGGTTTTAGTCAGTATGTTATTTTTCCATCCGATAAGCAGATTGCGAAATCGACGCAGTTTGCAAAATCGGCTGTATGATTCCATACGACGGATTTGTTATGTAAATAAGACTTATAATACAGGACGTTATTCCTGTTAAGAAAAGATCATAGTACATTCTTTCTTAAATATAGGGCTGTGAATAATTCAAAAAGAATAATTTATAGTGAATTTGAAAGAATCTCATGTTATTATTGGAGGTAATTGCGTGGCAGGAAAAGGTTCCGCAGGAAAGCGTCAACGACAAAATGAAACTCGCAGGACAAGAAATAAGAGAGCAAAAAGTCAAGTAAGGACAGCGATTCGTAAGTTTAAAGAGAATGTTGAGGCAAACGATAAAGAAAAAGCCGCTCAGGATCTGGGAACAGTTGTTAAACTTATAGATACCTACACGGGTAAAGGCTTATATCACAGGAATACTACAGCAAGGAAAAAATCCCGTTTAAGCGCTATGCTTAACGGTATGTAATAATTAATAGGGAACTATCCCTATTGAAATATACTGCTGCCCTGGTTGGTTATTTACCCAATTGGTTGGATTAGCAGCAGTTGCTGAGCGTTAAAAATTATCAAGATTCCAGAGGAATAACAGTGAAGTTCCCTCAGAATCAAGAGTAAAAGCCGATATAGGAGGGACTATGGCATCCCGTAAATTAACAAAAGCTGAGTTAATAGATAGAATTCATGAGAAGCTTGAATTGAATCGTTCTGATGTTCATCAGATTATTGATGAAGTTTTTCTACAATTTAAGGAAGGACTTGCTGAAGACCGTGTGATTGAATTACGGGGATTTGGAACCTTTGAGATTAAAACCAGGAAAGGGCGTGAAAAGGCAAGAAACCCTAAAACCGGGGAACTTGTCTCTGTAGATACTCATGGTGTTGCCGTATTTCGACCTGGTAAAGAGTTGAAAGATGTTGCCTGGGAACTCAGGAAATAAATATTGATTCTACTGAAGAAAGCAATATTTACGCAAATACAACGTCAGAAAAATGCTCGAAATGCTCATGTACAGGTAGTACATTCCGCTTTCTGTGCTGTTTCTTCCTTGTCTTTGCAAAAATCTTACTTCCTGCAGTGGAATCATGAATCATAAATAGTAAATTACC
>JABMQR010000039.1 GCA_013202335.1 Bacteroidota bacterium | reverse complement strand
TTCAGCAGCAATTGAGAAGAGTGGGAAAAGTTATGAAAATGTACTGCAGTTCGTCAAGGATAGAAAGCTCTAATGACCTGTGGTTGCGTTTGAGTAATAAAATTTCAGGAAGTTAAGATAATAAATCAAACTGAATCTGTACACCAGGTATTCAAAAAAAACCTGACCAGCATGGGAGTACTGATCAGGGAAATTCTGGAAGGTTGTAACCGCGGATACAGTTAATAACCTCTCTAAATTAGTTTAGAGTAGTATATCAAATAAAAGAATTCTCGATCTCATGGGAGAAAGCGGCTGTATGTCGCTTTTTTCTTTTCCCTATTGTGGGATTGTGATATAGTGTTTTTAAAGATGATTCAGAGTGAATAGTTCTCCCTTCGTGATGACAAGAGGAGAACCTTATGAAAAAAGTTAAAACCTGCATATTTTTTATCCTCTTTATACTACTATCTCTTTCCCCAATATTCGGAGCAGGGGTAGCCTCTGAAGAAAACCAATTTGGTCTTAATGGTAACTTTGATATAAGAAATGTTAATTGGGACATGTCAGAAGAAGAGGTTTTGGGCTCTGAAAACTACTCTTTTTATCCATTCAATCAAAAAGAAAATGAAGATTATTATGGTGAGAATAGCAAAGCATATCAAGCAGATATTATAATTGACAATACTGAAGCCTTCCTTGGTTATGGATTTTTTTTCGATAGACTAGTACGAGTCGCATATGGGTTTTTAGGGGATGAAAAAAGTTATGCGGCTGACCTTAAGAACTTTCAAAACTATATAGATTTGTTTACTAATGAATACGGAACTCCTGAACTTATAAAAGATGTATATCCTCCAGAATTATTTGAAAAAAAGAAATCCATATTACTGGCCGGTGATCCTGATAATAAATATCCTTATTATAACTTTACTCTATTATGGCATGCAGATGATGAGACAATAGCTTTGAATGCAATTAAAAAAGAGCAACAATATATTTTACAGATACTTTTCACAAGTAAAGAAGCTATTCATATAATTGAAGAAGCAGCCAAAACTGAAGCTGAACAAAAAGCAACGGAATAATCAAACAATAATAAACACCACGAGGAGAACTATTTGAAGACTATTAGCAATAATAAAACCCACAAAGATGAAGCTACCCAGCGTAAAAATGAATCCATAGTTTCTGCTCAGCTATCTCAATTAAATGACAAAGAAAGATATTTCCTCGGACTAATGATAAAGGCTGACACCTCTAATAGGCCAATAGAAGAGTTGCTGGCTTTAAGTTATATCACCCAATATAAAAATATTAACATTCCGGAGATCCAACAGCAGAGAACGCTTGTTAAGCTCAAAGAGCTGTTTGATTCTTCTGAGAATGATGAATTGAAGAAAATAAGGGAAATGTTGTAGTAGGTTTTAGTCTTGTGGAAGAAGATAGTAATATTTTTATTGCCGGAGTTCTTTCTCGCTTTTTTGTTGGATTTAACATGAGATTATGAATATAAGGGTAAGTTAATATGGGTGAATATGATTATAAAATAGGAAAAGAAAGGATCAAAGAAATTCTAGATAATGAACTTCAAGTAATTGAGAATAATAAAATTCCAAGCAATGATAATTTTACTTTCTCAAATGCCTATTATGGCTGGGTAACAGGAATTTTTATTGATATTAGAGATTCATCAGACTTGTTTACAAAGGAAGATAAAGAATTAGTTATTAAAGCTGGAAGAAAGGATACTGGCATTAATAATCAAGTATGGATTGGAGATGCTGTTTCAAAAGCATCAACTCTTTCGACTCTAGGGACGGAATATGTCAACATAGTTGAAGCATGTTCTTTAAAATAATTAAGCTGCGTCTCCCTCTTTTTTTTCCTTCAGCAAGATCCTTGTATCAGCCGAAGGATTCAGTTGAACAACAGATCTCTTTGGAAATATGTCCTCTATCCCAGGTAATCATTATTTTGTAGTTGGGATTTTTATACTCTGGGTGCAATCGGTTTGGCTGAATTTAACCCTCTCCGAAGAATTATAAAAAGATTTTACATTTTTAACCTAAACCAAATATGAATAATTCTTGCTGAGATATAAAAATTACTTCGCTAGAGCTTCTTTGACTTTACTTGCCAACTCAGCTTTAGTAAATGGTTTTTGAATGAAGATAATTCCTTCTTTGAGTATCCCCTGATTAGCGATAACATTTGCCGTATAGCCTGAAGTGAATAGGCTTTTAATAGTGGGAATAATCAGTCGTATTTTTTCCTCTAGAGATTTACCATTCATTTCAGGCATAACCACATCTGTAACAAGCAGATCTATAGTATCGCTATTCTCATATGCAATTTTGAGTGCTTTACTGGGCGACTCAGCAGTTAAAACGGTATACCCTAAACTGGTGAGTAGTAAAGATGTTAATTTTCTTACTGATTGTTCATCTTCTACCAGTAGTATTGTTTCGCTACCACTATGTAAGCTATTTGAAATTTTCAATGAAGGCTCTTTAGCGTTACTTCCGACAAATTTGGGAATAAAGATTTTAATTGTCGTACCTTTGTCAGGTTCGCTGTATATATGTATGCCACCCTTGTTCTGCAGCGCAATACCATAAACGGTTGGCAGCCCTAAACCAGTTCCGGATCCAACAGCCTTTGTAGTATAAAATGGCTCAAATACTTTTTCTTGAACACTTTTGTCCATTCCACAACCGGTGTCGCTGACAGATAACATAACATAATCACCAGGTATACAATCTAAGTGTTTGAATTTATCAGTTTCATCAAGTTGCAAATTGTTTGTTTCGATTGTGATTGTTCCAATTCCATCTATGGCATCCCGAGCATTGATACATAAATTTGCTAACATTTGCCCAATTTGCGTTTGGTCCATTTGCACTGACCATATATCCTTTCCCGGGAGCCAGCTTAAGGTAATATCTTCCCCAATTAATCTTGTGAGCATCTTAATCATGCTTTCAACTTCTTGATTAATGTCTAATATTTTGGGAGATATAGGTTGTTGTCTGCTGAAGGCCAATAATTGGCGGGTCAAGTTTGCTGATCGTTCAGCTGCATCTTTGATTTCCTGTAAATCTGAGAGAACTTGTGGATTCAATAATAAATTTTCCATAGCTAGTTCAGCTCTCCCTAATATGACATTCAGCATATTGTTAAAATCATGGGCAATGCCACCTGCAAGTCTACCAATCGAATCAATTTTTTGGGAATGACTAAGCTGATCACGAAGATGCTTTTGTTCTGTAATATCCCAAACAGTTGATATCATCAGGCTTTTTTCAGGAATTGGAATATTTCTGGCATTTATATACGTAGTTTTTTCTCCCTTTCGTGTTAGGGGAATTTCATCCCAATGCATTATCTCTGGATTTTCACTACGGCAATCATTTAGAACTTTTTGTTTTATCTCTTCTCGAAACAATTTATCCTCATATACAGCCTCCCAAAAAGAATCAGGTTCACTCAATTTTTCTTTTGTTGTACGATATATCATAGGAAATAATTCATTCATAAATTCAAAATTCACAGTTGGATCAGTCGAATTAATTGCTAATCCTAAAGGTAAATTATAAATTATTGTTCTGAGTAATTCCTCGCTTTTTTTTAGTTTTTCTTCATTATTTTTACGGTCAGTAATGTCTAACCACACCCCTGTGATATATTCAGGATTTCCTGAATTATCATAGAATAACCGTTGATCATCAAGAATCCAAATGTATTCTCCATTTTTCTTTTGAAAACGATACTCGTGTTTATACAATCCTTCTTTCAATGTTTTATTCAGTACCGTGGCAGCGATTTGTTGGTTATCCGGATGCAGGTGAGATTGCCACCAATTAGCACCTAATGCCTCAGTAACCGAGTATCCAAGAAAGGAAGTAATATTTGCGCTAACGTACAGGGGTTTAAAGTTCTTAGCATCGATTTTATACAGGATTATGGGGTTTAAATCTAATAAATGTGCAATCTCTTGTTCGCGGCTTTGGAGTGAATATTCTGTCTTTTTCTCAGATGTAATATCAACCATAATACCGATAAATCCGATAGGTTTACCTGATTGGTCAAAAATCGGGTTAATAGTATCCTTGAACGTACGATACTGATTGGTATGTTTTTGCAGTGATCGATATGTAAAGGGAAGGGGTTTGTTAAGAGACAGAAGTTGATCATTAACCGTTTTAACTATTGGCTTATCTTCCGGGTGAATAATTGAGAACCATAAATCAGGATCATCAACAAATTCTTGAGATGAATATCCCAAAACCTCAGTAACATACCCGCTGATTTTTGTTAAACGGATTTCAGAAGAGTTTTTATCAATTTCAAGTACATACATAATTGATTGGACAACTTGAAATATTTTATCTACTAATAATTCATTTGTTAAGAATTCCTTGCTACTCATTAATGTTTCCCTCTACGTAATTTTTTTATATTGTTGATATAATAAGTACACATATTTGTAGGTAACATTGTATAACGATACATACTATTAAACCAATATTTTCTTGCATATTAAAACATATTTCCCCTTTTTCAGTCTGGTAATACCTCCACCTTCTTAATAACAATCCTCTAATTCCCCAGAAATTTCTCCCCCTCCCGTGAGGTTAAGAAGGCTTCCTTCAAGCTGCAATGAGCCAAATGTCTATTAACCTTTTGGAGGTGCTATGATCTAACCCCCAACAGGGTGACATATTCTCTGTTACCTTTTCCCTTGTTTACTGTTACTATCTATACATAAACACATTAAAATTACATAAAAGCAGAACTGGAATAAAAGTAAAAGGAGTTGCACATATGAAAACAAATAAACAATTATCAATACTCATATTATCAATATTGATCATGCTCATCTTATTCACCGGGTGCGGGGGTGGGGGAGGTGAATATGCAGGTGAAGAGCCCTCTTACAGTGACTCCTCTTCCGGAAATATTAGAATGTCTTCTGCTGAAAGCATGGCTGCTGCAGGAGAAGAACCGGCACCGAACCTGCTTATTGAAGAAGGACGAAAGAAAATACTGACAGCAAACATCTCATTGGAAGTACCCGACCTCGAAGATGCAGAAACATCTCTCAAACACCTTGTGGCAGATTTCGATGGATGGATCGACCGCTCCTCAATGTATGAGAACTCAATATCCCTGACCATCAGAGTGCCGGCAGAGAGGCTTGATACCTTCCTGCTAAGGACCGGTGAATTGGGCGAAGTTATCTCACGATCGATCTCTGCAGATGATGTAACCGACTACTATTTTGATACGGAAACCAGACTTGAAACACTTCGGGTACTGCAGGAAAAGTACACCGAATACCTAAAAACTGCAAAAAATATGGAGGACATCATCTCCATCGAACGAGAGTTGAATAGTACTATTTCAGAGATAGAGTCCATGGAACGAACCATGAGAAGACTCGATGGACAAATATCCTACTCAACCGTCTACTTTTATGGAGAACTGCCGCCGGAAGAACAGGTATCAGTAGACCTGCCCAGCGTTGCCGAAGGATTGAAAAGACTCGGCTATGGTTTTATATCCCTCCTATACTACATTGGCATAGGCTTACTCTATGCAGTGATATTCGGGGTACCCATAATTCTGGTGCTTGGGCTTATCTATTTGGTAGGCTGGGGCAGGATTGGACTTATACGGAAGTTTTTCAGACTGCTTTCGCACAGAAAAAGTAACAAGTAGAGTAGTTGATGGATAAAAAAGCAACGGCACGCAAAGTGCACCAGCTTCTCGATGAATCGTATCCCGGGAAGCTGGGGTTTCTGACCTACCAGAACCCGTATGAACTCGTAATCTCAGTTATCCTCTCTGCGCAGACGACCGACAAGCAGGTTAATCAGATAAACGGAAATTTATTTAGAAAATATCCAAAACCTGCGGACCTTGCGACTGCCGATCAGTTAGATGTGGAGAAGATTATTAAATCCACCGGTTTTTTTCATGCAAAAGCAAAAAACATAATCGGTGCGGCTAAAACTATACATAACGAGTTTTGTGATGAAATACCGGATTCCATTAAATCTCTGTTAAAAATACCCGGAGTCGGCAGAAAAAGTGCCAATGTAGTGCTGGGAGCTGTCTATAATAAACCCGCAATTATAGTTGATACGCACTTCGGCAGAGTTGTCAGACGTATTGGCCTGTGTGAAACCATGAATCCGGATAAAGTTGAGAAAGAGATTGGATTGCTGCTTGCCCCTGAGTTTCAGTATCGATTTTCTATGACCGTAAATAATCATGGAAGAGCTGTGTGCCATGCCCGGAAACCTGAGTGCCGGCAGTGTACTCTCTTAACCTACTGCAGCCAAACAGGCGTGCCCGATTAAGTACCCTCATCCCGCAGTTGCAAAGCAACTGCCAAGTTAAGTACCCTTAACCCGTTTCGACCAGAGCTGTGAATAAAATAAATCTTCCCACCAGATTTTTTCAGCATGGTACTCAAGCAAAAAGCAGGTTATACGAAAATCATTTATCGTAAGTTTTTCCATGTCCGGATCAGCAGGAAGCTCAATCTTCTCACTGGATTCATCAACCTTATTGTCAGAACAAATATATATCCCGGGATATACCGGAAATAAAATCGATGTATCATCATTACTTTGTCCATCATCGGCAAACAACTTTTGCCAATCCAATACCACCTGTAGAGCCGGTTTTTGGGGAATAGACAGGAAAAAAGCATCCGTATCCTGTACTGCCGGACCAATAGGAATCACCGCCCCGGGGCTTTTAATATAGGGAACGTTATCGACAATAGGCCGCCCCTGAAACCATGCCAGTGGAATGATCGGGGGAAGGGCCAGAGCAGAAACAGTTCCAAATTTTCTAAAGACTTTTTTTCTATAATCTGTTATCTTCAGTGAAGCATGTTCAGAGAGGGTAACAGCAACAAGATACGTTGACTTCTTCATGCTAAGTAGAGTGTCTTATTTAATGAATTATTTCAATATCTACAGCTTCAGAGCAGTAATTATTGCTAAGGGAAAACAGCTGCTTAAAATTAGGCACTTTTTCGTTGTGAAAGAATACTCAGGCTCTTTACATAAATCAATTTATTTGGTAATTTCAACGAGCTGTGCAACTGTTATTAAAAACAGGCACACTTTAGATATGAACAAGGTGGAAAACAATGGCACGCAGATGTGAGATATGCGGAAAAGGAACAGTAGCTGGAAACAATGTCCCCAGAAAAGGACAGGCTAAAAAGAAGGGCGGTGTTGGACAGCACATCGGTGTAAAAAGCAAACGTGTATTCAAACCCAATATCATTAAAGTAAAAGCCAATATGAATGGTACAACAAAGACAGTTAAAGTTTGTGCTCGATGCCTGAAAGCCGGGAAGGTAGAAAAGGTATAACAGCCAAAAATTACTGTAGAACCGGTATTAAACCGGAAATAGAGAGTCCTTCCTAAAGGGCTCTTTTTTTTTCTTAAAAAATTGGTTTTAAATATTACAGAGATACAGTACGATTGCCGTATTGCATCAGCAGTTAAAGGAGCAGGTATGAAAGAGTGGTCGGTACATTCCATAGAAGGAATCCTGAACGAAAACAGCTTAAACAGCCAGAGTATATTGGCTATTCGAAAGCAGACAGCAGCAAAAAAAGCTGCACTGGTCATTACTCTGAATACGGCCGGAAACGAAAAACTCTCCAGCCTCATAACAGAAGCGGTAAATCACAACGAACGGATTTGGGG
>JABMQR010000038.1 GCA_013202335.1 Bacteroidota bacterium | reverse complement strand
TTTATAAATCGAGGAGGAGGTAGGTTTACGCTTTCGGGTATGACGTATTTCAACCCCTGATTAATGGAAGTGAGTAAAATAATGAGAGATCTTCTATTATTCAGGAATACAGAGATAAAAAACTTGATTTTGCATTAAAGTTGGTATAATCTGTACATATGTGTACAGAAAAAAGAAACATAACACAAAGAAGGTTTGTTCAAATTGCCCGATTAGGAGAAGTCGTTTTTCATACAACAGACTTGGCAAATCTCTGGAACATAAGAAATCCAAACACCTTGTATACAACTCTTAAACGCTATAGAAAATCAGGGTTGATTTATCGAATCCAGAAAGGAATGTATAGCCTGATTCCCGTAGATGAACTTGATCCAATACTTTTAGGAATTAAAGCTATGCATAAATATGCATATATTAGTGCAGAAACAATTTTATTTAGAGAAGGAATTATTAATCAGAAGCCAGGATCAATTACCATCATTAGTTCACAATCAATGAAGTTTCAAGTTAATAAAAACTCTTATATATCAAGACAGCTAAACGATAGGTATCTTTTTAATCCAGAAGGAATAATGAAGCTGGGGCAGATTCTTACAGCCTCGGTTGAACGAGCTGTAGCAGATTTGCTCTATTTTAATCCCAAAACATATTTTGATGCTGCAGAACTAATAAATTGGGAACGAGTTTACGAAATACAGAAAATTGTAGGATTTAAAATATAAGTAAAAAGGAGTGATTCTGTATGGTATTACCCGATCGCAGTGATAGCCTTCATAAAGCATGGATATATAGGCTTCTGACTGCAATTTGTGATGACCCAGTGCTCACAAGTGTTCTTTTTTTTAAGGGGGGCACCTGTGCTGCAATGCGTGGGTTGCTTGACAGATTTTCTATCGATCTGGATTTTGATTATATAGGTTCAATGAATGATATGTATACAACAAATACTCATTTGGAAAAAATTTTCACAAATCTTGGATTAAGTATTAAGAATCAAAGTAGTCGAGTTCCACAATATATACTGAAATATCCAAATAATAGATTCAATGAGCGAAATACACTGATAATTGATGTTGTTACACCACCACCACCATTGGCGAATAAGTATGAGAATGTAAGATTTGATGAAATAGATAGAATCTTGACTTGCCAAACTATTCCAACTATGTTTGCAAATAAGTTAGTTGCTCTTATTGATCGTTATGAAAAATCTGGTGGAATTGCCGGAAGAGATCTTTATGATATACATCACTTTTTTCTGCAGGGTTATAGATACGAAGATGATGTGATTAAAGAGAGAAGACAAGTAGAAACAATAAAACAATACTTTAAAGACTTAATAGACTTCATTCATACTCAAATAACTCAAACCATTATTGATCAGGATTTAAATGTTTTACTACCTCCCGTTGTTTTTAAAAAAATAAGAAAAACACTAAAACCAGAGACAATAGTATTTCTTCGAGATGAACTTATCAGACTCTGAAAACTATCAGCTTATTCTGAGAATTCCCATTATCAGCCCAATAATTCCGCCGAAAACTCCGCCCCAAATTACCAGCCAGCCCAGGTGCTTGGCTATCATGTCCTGTATAATCTTTTTAACAAGCGGTGGGGTGAGCTCGTCTAGCCGTGCTTCAACAATAAGATCCACCTTCTCTTTGACTGTTTCGGCAAGGTTGAATTTCCCGCCTATAGCCTGGGTAAGGGCATTCTTGAAATCTTCACTTTCAGCCTGATCCTGAACAAACTGCCGCATTTTTTCTTCAAATGGTTCCTTGAAGTTTTTCAGCAGGGATGGTCCGCCAAACATATTCAGCATACCCCCGAGCGTTGACTCAAAAATCATCGTAGTAAGAGATTCAAATGCTTTTTCAAAATCTATTGCATCAAGTGCTGGCTGAAGATCAATAGCAGCAGATTCAGGGTTCAATGTATCACCAAGAAATTTTTGTATATTTTCTTCGGTAAAAAACTGGTTAATAATAATCTGGCGAATGCCTGTTTTGAAATCCTCAAAGTGATTGGGCACTACTCCTGAACCATAGAGGAGGGGGACCTTTTCAAACAGCATGTGTATTGCGAGCCAGTTTGTGATAGCGCCCGATAGGGCAAAAAATCCGACCATCCGTATATATTCCCCATACCAGGGAGAAAAATAACCGGCAGCGATAACCAGTAATGAGATAATATTTGTAACTAAACTTTTATTCATAAGAACCCTCAACTTCAAAAGTAAATTGCAAAAGTTTTCTTTCTTTGCAATTTGCTCACTATAATGTGATTGCGCACTATTGGAAAGTAGTTTTTGGTGATTTCAGACTATGAAATTGAACCAGTTCTCTGTATGATAAAATCGTTGACACAGGGGAATCCCATCGTTCGTATAATTCGAGCAAAGATCAGGGCTCCCCAGGTAAGGCTTGAGCTGCAAATTTCTGAACAGAGGAAGTAATAATGGATCAAAATGATAAAACTAATCAAAAACATCATGATGAATCAACAATAAATCAGGAGCATGATGAATTGGAAAGAAAAAAGGTAAAGCTCATGGAAGAGCTGGAGATTTTTAATAGTGAGAGAGATAGAATCAGGCATCTGATAGGTGAAATTGGTGGAACGAAATACTCAAAGAGAGATAATATCATAAACTTCATTTTTCTTGGTGTTATAATTACGCTTTTTTTTCTTGAACAGACAACACATTTTCTCCCGCCGATGATTTCACTCGAAGTCAGTGTTCTGCTTGTCTCAATAAAAATTGTCTGGATGATTCATAGCCAGCACAAGTATAATCATTTTGTATTCTGGATTTTAAATTCGATTGAGTTCAGGGTGAATGAGTTATCCTCTTCTGTGAGAAATATGGTTGAGAGCAGAGAACTCACCAGGGGTGCCGATAGTTAGATAGTGTGATCAAACACTAGCTAATTACTTGTTTAATGGACGGGTATAAGAGAGCGTGCTACAATACATACATATTTTATCCTTTAATAAAACTAATTTAACGTGAGAATATTCAGCTAATGATTAATAAATACAAAAATTTCTCAGAAAAAAAATACCTGCTGACCCACATAGCAATAATGTTTTTTGCTTTAGTGATACTTGTGAGTCTGTTTTTTTATTCGTATGCAGACTCTGTGGTAAAAAATCAATTAGCCAGAGAGGAATCCACACAGCAGTCATTAATTACCGCCCAAAAACTTGCCCTGGAGTCAACTTTACAGGATGTCGCCAGTGATGTGCTGTATCTAGCTGATTTTATTGGCATTCACCAACTCTATAATCAGGAGAATCCTGTATTGAATAATGCCGCAGAGCTGGATTTTCTTGCATATAGTTTTCGCAAAAGGACCTATGACCAAATCAGATTTCTGGATAACCAAGGTCAGGAACTTGTTCGGGTTAATTATAATAAGGGAGAGCCGGAAATAGTCTCGTTTGATAATTTGCAGAATAAGTCTGACAGATACTATTTCAAGGACAGCATCAATTTAGAGAAGGATCAGATCTATGTATCAGTTCTTGATCTTAACATTGAACACGGGGAGATTGAAACTCCTTATAAACCCATGCTGAGAGTTGCAACACCGGTATTTGGAGAAGATGGAACTGTTCAGGGAGTAGCAATACTTAACTATCTGGCTAAAAATCTGCTTGAGAAAATGAGCATTTATAGGTTGAATGAACTATATAGTACCGTTTTAATTAATGATGAAGGATATTTTCTTTACTATGATACCAACCCGGAAAGGGAATTCGGATTTATGTTTGATGATAGGAAGCAGGACGCTGTATCAACATTATTTCCGATAACTGCAGTGGAACTGCTGAATTCTCCTGCTGACCAGATTCGAACTAATGAGGGTTTGTTTACGCATTGTGATGTGTATCCTCTTAAGGAAAACTGGGTATCAAGCACTGGAAGTACTCATGCATCAGGGGATTCTGGCGGCCTTATCGAAGGATCTGAGTACAGGTGGATAATTATTTCTCATATTCCGGCAGAAATTATTGAAAATATACGTAAAGAAACCTATAGTGAGTTTCTTAATATATATATTCTGATTGCAGCTTTAATACTGATTGCAACGATCAGTATCTCGTATCTTCAGTTACAAAGAAAAAAGAATAAAATTGAGATTGAGCAGCTTGTTCATTTTGATACCCTGACAGGGTTGGCCAACAGGCTTTTTATCATGCAGGTGCTGAAGTACTCATTGGCGCAGACTATCAGAAAGAAAAACAAGTTTGGTCTGATTTATCTGGATCTTGATAAGTTTAAGCCTATAAATGATCAGTATGGTCATGATGTAGGTGATAAAGTGCTTCATAGTTTTGCTTTACGGTTGAAACATTCACTTCGTGAGGGTGATGGAGCGGCAAGAATAGGCGGTGATGAATTTCTGGTTATTTTAACTGATTTAACCCGGAAGGAAGATGCAGAGATTGTCATTAATAATATTATTCATGCGGTTTCGGTTCCTTATGTTATTGATGGCAAAACTATTAAGATCGGGGTGAGTGCTGGTATCAGTATTTTTCCTGATGATGGCGATAACCAGGAAGAGCTCATAAAGAGAGCTGACCAGGCAATGTATCGGGCAAAAAGATCGGGAGGAAACTCATTCTGCACAGTAAGTGACGCAGAACGCATCTCTCATGATGCAACTGAATAAACCTGCCAGGAAAAGAAAAAGCCGCCCAAGACTGGACGGCATTGTAAAGTTTACCCGTTGAATCGGGTAATTTGTTCAACTGGTTATTTACTTATAAAAAAGTGGAAAATCCAGAACAGCACCTTTTTTTGCCCATGCTTCAGGAAGAATTTTCCAGTTATTGTCAACAGCTGGTACAACTGTTCCCCGTCGTTCAAATTCCTTGATCAGGTAGAACCTGAGATCTGCGAGGGTGGAGCTTAGTACTCTGGTAGTAAATTCTTCTTTTGTCAGTCCGGCGGCAGCAAGGTGTCCGCCTCCTCCGTTTCCACGGTAAGAGTTAATGGCTACAACATAATGCTTGTTCATATCGAACGCAGCACCGTCTTTTGACATGGTGGTAATATCAACACGGTCACCTTCAGGTTTTGAGACATCAACGGTATACTCAATTCCTGCTGCACTGTCATAATTATAGTACCGGGTTACGGTATCGTAGGTATTATAACGCTCATTTAAGATCATTTTACCATCAGCATCTTTCTTGAAATTGATCAGGTGATCATTTGCATCAGCCATCTGGTTATACCATTTAGCATAAGAATATTCGAGAAAGGCATCGATCTCAGCACCGGTCATATCCATTGAGTAGAGAAGGTTTTCATATACATACAGGTTAAACATATCCCGGACATACACCTGTCCCTCTTTGATGCTTGCATCAAGGGAGAGTGGTGCTGCAAAGGAGACGTCGGCACTAGTAAGATCCAACTGCAGGGTATGGATCAGGTCAACAAATTTATTGTCTCCCCATAATGAGTCCCTTGTTGAGATTGTTTCGGTGATTGTCCCAATTTTCTTTGAGACATAGTCCACAACTTCTTGTTTGGCATAGCCGAATGCAGTTAAGGCTGCAGGGCTTGCAGGAAAGTCCGCTATTGCAACATTTTCAGGAGTAACTGTGCGGATATTGTAATGACCCCACATATCCTGATCCAGTACTATTTCAACAGATCCAACAGTTCTGGCGGCGCTTTGTGCTCCGACTATATAGACATCGTTTCCTTCGGGGCTTTTTACCACTACATTGGTGGCAATATGATCATGTCCGGTAAAAATTACATCAAATCCTTCAACCCGTTCTGCAACAAGCTGACTGGCATTTTCATTATACATCTGATCTGCAGTTCCACTGTAGGAATAGTCAACACCAGCATGAAAAAGTCCTACCAGAACATCAGGATTCTCTTTTGCCATAATGATAGGTACCCATTTCTCTGCAGTTTTTACCATATCATCAAAGAAGAGTCCTTCCCAGATATCTTTGGGTAGCCAGTTTGGAATTCCGGGAGTTATAAGACCCAGAATTGCTACCTTTACACCACCCTTTTCAACGATTGTGTAGGGTTCAAAATAGGGGTTGCCGGTTTCTTCATCGAGTGCATTTGCAGCGAGCCAGGGGAAATCAAATTCGTTAACAATTTTGTCATATACCGGGTGTCCCGCTTCTATATCGTGGTTTCCGACCGATGCAGCATCATATCCCATTGCATTCATCACAGATGCCTGAATATGTTCACTGTCAGTTTTTTCAAAATTATAGTAGTAGACGATAGGCTGACCCTGGAGCATGTCACCATTATCAAGAAGAATTACTTCCTGATCTTTTGCACGTTCCTGTTCAACATAAGTATATACTTGTGCGAGAGATGTACTTGCTTCCCTGTCATTGATAAAATCATAGGGAAACAGACTGCCGTGCAGGTCAGTGGTCTCTATTATTTGCAGAACCACTGGTTCTGATGTTTCAGCAGCTGGAGCCGCCGAAAGCCCTCCAATCAGAACCACAATCAGCAGAATGCCGACTAGAAATTGTAAGAGATGTTTCTTTTTCATACGCGTTATTCCTCCTAAAAATTGTATAACAGTTTTACAGTATACCACAACCATAGTGAGTTTTGGTATGGTAGGAGTATGAAATTATTGAGAAATTTTACCTGTTTTTCTGAGAATTCAGGCTAAGGAGAGAGTGGAGAGAAGATGAGAAAAGGGAGAAGTCTGTTTCCGTATTCCCCCTTTTCAGATAAACCGGAAGTACCCTGATTCACTCAAATTCTCTCATAAAAGTATTATCTTGCTTTATTCTGGAGTAATGCTGAAGTGAAGCCTGTTTTTAATATAACTGTCATCATTAATACTCATGAAGTACTCGATCTCAACAAAACCGTCCTCATTATCATCAGTATCCAGGATGTACTGTACGGGAATAGGGACGGCAAAAAATTGAGGATCACTACTGTCGAAATATAATTCCTCTGATAAATCGGAATCATAACGGTGCCCATGACCAGAAGTCTCCCAACCCCTTGACTCTGCAACGTAATCAAACTGATATACTCTGCAGGAAAAATTGAAGGAGTCAGGTTTTACACCGGGATACATATCAATTCCGTTCACAAGAATAGTAGGAGATCCCTGGAAATGTACTGCTTCCGCTGCAGAAATATCAGGAACTTCTATCAAAAACAGCTCAGAATTGGGGAGGTTGAGTTGATTCATAACTTCCTTGAGGTTACTGAGGGTTGTGTCAGCATTAGGGCATCCGTTAAAATACTGGAATTCAATCATAATTAGTTTCCTGCTTATATAGCGAAGTCTTAGATCTGTATGTATCGTTATATTGTATAATTGAGGTTCTTTCAAAATTATTAATTTTGAAAGAACGACCTCGGAATAAGATGCAAAGCATCTTATTCTTAAAAGTATGCATAGCATACTTCGATTTGTGAAGTTTTCTGAAGTTA
>JABMQR010000037.1 GCA_013202335.1 Bacteroidota bacterium | reverse complement strand
TTTCTAAGCAGTGTAATCAGACCTAGAGCTATGCCAGCTCAAAGGTGTAATGACAGAGATGGGTGAGTAGGCGAATCTAGTAGATTTGAGCAGATAAGGATCTACAAAACAGGTGATAGCCTATTTTGGGAGATTGACGGAGGTTGTGAGGTTAGTACCTAGCCTGTTTACAATGGTGACTCTATGAAACCAATAGGACTGTATCTTATTAATTAAATTAAGGTATGTATATTTCTACTAAATCTAATAAATATTGAAAGAGGATTAAGAAATGAAAGAAGTAGTTTTAAATGTCGATTACTACGACATGGTAAACAGTTCCACGACCCTATACGATGAATCGCGGATAGAGACGTTCTTTTCTAAATGCGTCGCTAAGGGTGTAACTACTGTTCTCTGGCGGCTTTCTATCTGTGGTGTGGCAGGATGGCACAGTAAGGTTCGGTCTTGGTACAATGCAAAGTATGTGAATGCTCCTAACTCGTATAATATGGTTCGTATCCTTCGCAAGTTTGATCCGCTGGAGGTGGCATGCCGAATAGGGAAAGATTATGGAATTAAAGTTTTTGCATGGATAACTATGATGGATGAAGATGCCACACCTGGTCTTATAAGCGATTTTGTACTTGAGCATACCGAGTATACATGGCGAAGTCATGACCAACGACGTTATCTCCGCGGCGCTTTGTGTTATGCGTATCCTGAAGTTCAGGAGTTCAGGAGGAAAGAACTAGAGGAGATTTTGAGTTACGATTTGGACGGCGTTTATCTTTGCACCAGAAGTCATGCTAAACATGCAAATGAATCACGGGATTTGGATGATTTTGGATATAACGCACCTATTGTTCAGGAGTATAAGCAGCGATACAGCATTGATATCCTGGCTGAAGAATTTGATAAGCTAAAACTCTATGATCTGCAGGGAGAGTACTTTACTGATTTTGTACGAACTGCAAGTGAGATGATCAGGGGTCGAGGACTTCCTCTCTGGATGGGGATTCATAGTGACGGTTATTCCATGATGAACATATCACCAATGGGTCATATGAAACTGGATTATGAGCTGTGGATAGATGAAAACCTTATTGATGGTCTCATTGTAGCCGCTGGCGAACCGATCCTTGATCGTAGCGAAGTCTGGTTCCGAAAGACTCGCGATAAGTTCAATTTTTTGCGGAAAAAGGGTAAACTATTGATATGTTGGTTCCGAGTATGGGACTGGCGAAACGAGTTGCCTTATTTATCGGAAGAAACGAAGAATCCTGAACTTATTCGAGATGTTAAACGAAAGTATGCTTCATTTTTCGATGGGTATGCCTATCATGAATCCGAGAACTTCGAGCGTTACGAGGAGCTATGGGAATGTATTCAACACGAGTAAAAAACACATCATCTAAATCTGTTACCGGTAAGTCGCCCCGGTATTATACTGACCTCTCTCGGTGTCTCCCATCCAGTGCTATTTCACGGAAAACTTGCCGGCGGCAGTGGAGAGCTGTAGAGTACGAAGCCGAAGACTTTTCTGGTGTTATGCTTATGTCCGGTCCCGAAAGTCGGGTGCCAAATATCTGTATGCCTTTACTATGCAGCGGTTGGTATGCGATTTTTCTTGGACTTTACTCTCTTGATCCTCGAGAAAATGAGGGTATACGTGTGCGTCTCAGTAGCGATAAGGTGTTTTCGTTAGTAAAACCGGAACCTACAGAGATTGATGTGTTTGATCGGATTGATGAAGTGTATTGGAAGAGTGCCGATCTTAGTGGGCAGTCGCTGGTAATCTCTCATCCGCAATTTTCGATAAGCTCGTACATTGCCTACATAAAGGTGATTTTAATGAGTGACATGCCATTTGCAGGGCAACACTACGAAAGAGTACTCATGGAAAAGAAGTGTGAAGACACTAATCCCAAACGACTCATTGCAATGAACGATGGATTTGGAATATTAGGTGTTAAAAGGGCCAAATCCCGTGCCGAGTTGTGTGAAGATATCGAACCTTATCGAGACACAGATGTGGGAAAATTGTATTGGTGTGTCGGTTCAGGGGGTGATGTATACACATCAACCAGTAAAATAGCTAGCACTTTCGGCGACAATGTCAAAGCATTCCCACGACCTATCGATAGGAAAATCAGAGAGTCTATTATTACTCTTCGTCGTAGAAGGGTAAACATGCTAAAGACTGTTATTGATTATGGCAGAAGTGTCGATCTTAAGGTTTATCTCAGTCTAAGACTTGAAGCTTTTGCTTGCAGTCCACCGCGTGACACTATTTTTACCGGTGACCTATACAACCGCCACCCGGAGTGGCGATGCTGTGATCGCGATGGTGTGGAAATTTGTAGGATGAGTTATGCCTACCCAGGTATGCAGGATTATGTTATCTCTTTGCTTGTGGAACTTTCAGAATTTAAACCGGACGGTTTGAGTTTGCTATTTCCCCGTGGAGCACCATATCTCCTCTATGAAAAAATTCTCATTGACGGCTATAGCAAACGCCATGGAGTGGACCCGCGAACACTTGATGAATACAACAAGTCGTGGCTAAACTACAAAGCCGAAATTATGACTGGATTTATACGTAAGGTACGAAAAGCAATTCATCCTGATATAGCCCTCTCTGTTCACACGTTAAATGATGAACCGACGAATCTATTTTACGGGCTAGATGTTGAATCTTGGATTGGTGAAGGCTTGGTGAATGAAGTAGTTGCCTACCCGTGGAATGATCAACCGGTTGATGTTGATTATTATGTTCAGATAGTTAAAAACAGTAGCTGCAAGCTGTTTGTTGAACTCTTTCCCCGAAACATGGAACCAGGGGAATACCAAAGTAAAGCAATAGAGCTTTATAATAAAGGTGTTGACGGGCTCTGTCTATGGGATACAAATGCGCGTCATACTCAGCTGCGTCAGTGGAGTATGATTCGGAGATTGGGACACAAAGAAGAACTTATGTCTTGGGACAGCGGTGAAGGTACTTTTTACAAGACAGTGCAGCTTCGCAGTATCGGTTCTTGCCGGGTGGATCGCTACTCCCCGGCTTGGTCCTTCTAAGCAATGGAATCGAAGGGATGTGGATGTGGTTAAGGAAGAGATTGTTATATTTAAAACTAAGAAATTCTGTTTATCTATATTGATGTATTCAGTTGAAATCACTTAGTAAAAAATTCACCATATATTTGGTAAATGGGGCATTATGAAAATTGGACGATTTCTCAATAATAGCCGGGAAAGTATTGGTATTGTCTATAATGGCAAATGGCTGGAAGGAAAGTATTTTTCAGATATTCTCGGCGATGTGAATTTTGATAGTATTATTTCTTATCTTACTCTTTCACAAAGTCAGAAGGAGAGAATTGAATATCGGCTTAATAGTATGGGAGAAAACGATATCCGGTTTCATAACCTTGCAGATTCAGTCTATTTTGCACCTGTATCCGAATATACAAATCTGTATACACTACGTGGATCCGGTTCTTTAGCCTCAAGGGTGATGAGACTTAAAAATCCTACTCAGCCCGTTTTCGATCTTCGATATTCTCACAATCTTTCGGGTCATAACTGTACTACAGTACTGGACGATAACCTAATCTCCGGAGGATGGAATATTGAGTTAGTGGCGGTTATTTCAAAAGAAGCTTCACACATTCACCAGGATGAGGCGTTTGGATATATCGGAGGATATACAATTTTGATAGATCATTCCAGTGCCCATAAAAAATCTCCATTTTACAGAAATGATTTGTGGAAAATGGATGTACCCGACATGGAGATTGTAGATCACTTTTATAAAGAGTGTGGGAATGGAAATGTATTCCTACCGGTACCGATTGGACCTGTAATAACAACCAGCGATGAAATTTTGGATCCAAAATCTCTCATGGTACGTGAAAGCGAAAAAGGGAGACTTGTAAGTGTAGGAAGTTCTGAAAATCTGATGCACGGATTTGATGAATTGATAGCATATATGAGTAGATTCATTACACTGAAACCAGGAGACATGCTTTCCAGTTCATCAATTACCTTTGATGGGTATCCACACTGGAATCATTACGAACCAGAAAGTTATATACAAGTAGAGATTGAGAAAATTGGAGCATTAAGAATGAATATCCTTGAACAGAGAAGTGCACTGATATGATATATTCCATCGATCAGTATCCAGCTCATACAACTATTGTTGGAGAGTTAAATGGACTAGAAGCTTATGAAGCGGCTCAAAGAAGAATAAGTCCGTATCCCCCTTTTCTGAGAGTTCCGGAAACAGTTGTTGGAGAGGAAGTGATTCCAATTTATCCTGAATTCCGCAATATAATATTTTACGCCGAAATCTTTTTTGTTTTGGGAAGAGATGTTGAATATGGAGAAGGGAAGGGGGTGATGGATGCTATTCTGGGGTTTGGTATCTGTCTTGGAATGCGTGAACGTTCTTTAATAGAAGAAGCTGAATATAAAAGAGCTTCTCCCCGAGATCTTACTAGCTGCGGTTGGTATCAGTTGTTTATGGATAAAACACATATAATCGGAAGAAAGCTGGTTGAAGATCAATTTATTGATGATATATCAGACTGCCGACTTACTTTGAGTATTCCCGGTTATGAAATTAAGGAATTTAATATGTCAAACATATTGTGGAAGCCTTTAAGACTTTTGGAAGAGATGTCATTTCTTGTCCCTTTGAAAAGATATGACAGAATATTTTTGGGACCAGTGGATGCCCCTATCAAAATATACGGAGAAGCCCCATTATCAAATAATTCAAACATAGTTATTAACAGCAATAACTACTTTGAAAAATTGACAGTAAAAGTGCAGATGCAGTAAAAACTGTGTAGATAATTATAGATTTTAGTTATATTTCAAAAAATCAGCCGTAATATATCAGTGAGTTAAATAGACCTTTTCAGTTTGTTTTTTCAGCTACTGCTGTAGATTGCCGAATTACCAATTGAGGTTCTATTGAATAATGAGTTATTGTATTTTCTTCATAAGTACTCTCTATATCTGAAATGATGCGTTTCAATGCGGTAGAACATACTTTTTCAAAACCAACAGCTATAGTAGTTAAGGATGGCGTAGAATAGTTTGATAAATAAATATTATCAAAGGAAGCAATACTTACTTTGCTAGGGATGTCAATTTTCATATCGTATGCTGCTTTTAAAACTCCTATGGCAGCTAAATCATTATAAGTAATAATTGCTGTTGGAATAGAATCAAGTGAAAAAAGCTTTTTCCCTGCATTGTATCCTCCCAGTGTAGTCCCATCTATTAGTCTGTAAAAAGAGGGGGTGTATGTGAATTTGTAATCATTAAGTGCTTCGCGAAAAGTGTTGAACCGATCCCTAGCTGATGTGTTTTCCTCATCGCAGTAGAAAAACCCCACTTTTGTATGTCCAAGTTTTTTCAGATGATCCATCAACAAATATGTTCCGGTTTTATTATTAGATGTTACACTTGGAACTGCATTATTTGAAACTTTTCGAATTACTGTAATTATTGGAATATGGGTTGTCTTTTTAAGGAAAATGATGTCTGAATCTTTAATAAAATCAGATGCTAATATAATAACAATTCCATCAGCAGATTGAGATACTTGCTGAAGGAATTTGAATGCATCTCGTTTGGCGTTGTGAGCGTGATTGCAGCTTACCCAAAAAGCCTTATAATCAGTAGAATCAAGAAAAGATTCTATTGCGGAAATGCACTCACCTGCGAATGCATCGGTAAGGTCATATGTAACTATTGCTATAGTGTTATGTTTCCCCGTTTTTAATGTTTTGGCGATCCGGTTTGGAATATAATTCAATTTTATTGCTGCTTGCTCTATTCTACTTCTCTTTTCTTCGCTAATTCTTATTGAAGAACCATTAAGCACTTTTGAAACAGCGCTTTGGGATACGCCAGCGAGTTTTGCTATTTCAGTGGTAGTGATTTTCATATTTTTTTATACACTCCTATCAGAATTCAAATTGCGAATATTAGTTTATACGGTAGTTGCTTTTTCGTAAAGCATTAGTGATGATAATACGAAGTATCGCTTATTCCACTTGAAGTACGTTACTTTTTCCACCCTATTGTATCTTGTACGTGTTCCCTGTTTCCTCTTGGTGCTTGCGTTTTGGATATTTCAAGGGCACCCAGTGATTCATGGGTCCCTATCACCTTTTTCTCTTAATTGAGGTGATGTTTTTTACTGTGCGTAGATAATACGAAGTATTAACAATATTTTAACTATATCTATAAATTATTATCTTGTAAAAAACTAATAAATTTATAATTAACAAGTAAATATAAACACAAAATTGAAATTATAAAACTTGACAACTTTAATTGTTTTTTATATGATCATACGTAATATCACGTATGATCATATAAAAAATCTAAGGAGGATATGTTGGATAAGAAAATAAAAATTGCAATAGTAGGTATTGGAAATTGCACACACTCATTGGTAGCAGGTATTGAGTGGTATAAAAAATTCTATAAAGAAAGAAAAGAGGGCGCCAGAATTCCCGGTCTGGTACATGAAGTTATCGGCGATTACAAGGTTATAGATATTCAGGTCGTAGCAGCATTTGATGTTGATAAAAGAAAGGTTGGTCGGGATCTGTCAGAAGCCATTTTTGTAGAAACAAATATGGCTTATAAATACGATGTTGATGTGCCCCATCAGGATGTTATTGTTCAAATGGGACCTATTCTTGATGGTGTTCCCGAACATCTTGCAAACTTTCCGCCCTGTCCGGTAGAAGTTTCAGATGCACCGGAACTTACTATGGATGAAGTAGTGGAAATTTTAATAAGCAGCGATGCAGAAATATTGCTCAACTTTCTTCCAACAGGTTCGAAAGAAGCAGCACGCTTTTATGCAGATGCAGCTATTAAAGGAGCAAAAATCGGTTACTTCAACGGTATGCCGGAATTAATTGTTTGTGATACTGAATATCAAAAAATTGCCGATGAAAATAATGTTCCTATTGTGGGTGACGACTGCAAGAGTCAATTTGGAGGGACTGCAATCAATAGAGCTATTGCCCAATTAATGAAGGATAAAGGCATTGATATTCAGAAAATGTACCAGATTAATTATGCAGGTAATACCGATTTCTACAACCTTTGTTACCGTGGTGAAAGCAAACACAAAACAAAACAAGAAGGTGTAACGTCTCTTATTGATTATGAATTTCCAATGGATACAGGATTTACTCACATCAAACTGATGAAAGACCGCAAGACAATGTTTCTGTGGGTTGATGGAGCCAATTTCGGAAACGCACCGCTTCACCTAGAAGTAAAACTGGAAGTCGAAGACAGCCCAAACTTTGCTGGTGTTATTGTTGATGTTGTAAGATACATCAAAGTTGCATTAGATAGAGGTATTGGTGGTGTTCTTGAATCAACTTGTATGTATTTTGCAAAACACCCACCAAAACAACTTCCAGATACAGTCGCAAGAGAAATGTTAGATGAGTTCATTAAAGGTGTAAGGGATAAATGATTTTGACTGATAGTCCATTTGACCTTATTGCAGTAGGTCATATTGTCAATGAAATGATCTATTTCCCAGACCGAATTTCAGGTCCGGTTTTGGGAAGTCCTCCATCTTATAGCCTTGTGGCTAGTGCTATGCAAGGCACAAAGACCGGCATTGTTACAAAAATAGGAGAAGATTTCCCCTCAAATTTACTTGAGGCATTTAATCTTGTAGGGGTTGATACTCAGGGGATTTCTAAATGTCAAAAAAGCAGCAGTAGTGTGTTGATTTATGACAATGTCGGCAATAAGAAAATCAAGTATCTCTCAAGGGCTGATTATATAAAAGCCTGCGATGTCCCGCAGGTATACCATAATTGCAAAATGATGTATGTCTGCACAATGGAAGATGATATACAACTTAATCAAATACCGGATATTGTTAGATTTGGAAATGAATCCGCAATAGATCTCGGTGGTTATGGCGGAGCTCATATGAGTAAAAAGCGTCGTAATCAAATAGATGACCTTCCAGCCTTTGCTTTGGAAGCGGCTGGCTGGTTTGATTTTGTAAAGGCCAGCGATGAGGACTGTCGAATAATTTTTGGAAAAGATAAATCCATGGAGGTTATTGCAAAAAAACTTCTTACAGGAAAAACCAAAGCATCGTTAATTACTCTCGGTAGCGAGGGAGTTCTTCTTTGTACACAACGACAAGGTTGTTGCCATATTCCGGCTTTGAAAGGCATACCGGTCGATGTTACAGGGGGCGGAGATACGTTCATGGCAGGTTTTCTTTCAGAATACCTACGTTGTAAAGATGTTTTTCAATCAGTAGTTTTTGGGGCTGCGACTGCTATATGTGTTATAGAAAATACAGGCGGAGTAAAGCCGGAAAGAATGCCTACCGAGCTACAGGTAAGAGAGCGTATTTTGCAAAGTGCTGTGGAAAATATATAAAATTTATGAATCAATTATAGCAAAGGAGTTACATTATGTCTCAGATAAAAATGGGAGTTTTAGGTTGTGGAAGTATTGCTGAATTAGCTCATTTTCCGTCAATAGTAAAAACTAAAGGACTTGTTTTGCAGGCAGTTTGCGACATCAACGAAAAAACCGCAAAGGCCGCGAAAGAAAAATGGAAAGCAAATAAATATTATGTAAACTACAAAGAAATGTTCGCCGATGCTGACTTGGACGGCGTTGTTATCGCAACCCCTAATAACTTACATCGTAATCAGGCAATAGCTGCGGCAAAGGCTGGTGTTCATGTTATTGTTGAAAAGCCTATGGCAATTACTAACGTAGAGGCATGGGACATTGTTAACGCCTGTAAAGATGCAGGAGTTAAACTTATGGTTGGTTGTGACAGGCGTTTTTGGACACAAAATCAGTGGGCAAAGCAGCTTGTTGACGAAGGTGTTATAGGTAATCTACTACAAAGCCGCACATCATTACATGAGCATTGGTATAATTATCAGAACAATGTTGCTTACACTGATTTTCGTCTCCATTGTGATGTGGCTGGAGGTGCAGCTATTTCTGACACCGGTGCTCACGCTATTGATTTGTTAACTTGGTTAAACGGATGTAAAGTCAAACGATGTATTGGTGTTGCTAAAAGAGTAGCTATGCCTGAGAGTTACACACAGTGTGATGATCTTGCATCTCTTTTGTTAGAGTTTGAAAATGGAGCACAAGGATATATTAGCTGCAATCGCTTTAGCCCCGCTGTTAGCCAAAGCACAGATCTTTGGGGAACAGAGGGCACAATACACACAGCTACCGATGCGACTAATCCCTTCCAATCCTGGCCTATGGCTGTATTTACCAATAAAGACTACAATAAAGATAATATGCCGGAGCTGTTGGAAAACTTTCGTTGGCCGGAATTGTTCTGGGTTGAGGACTGGGTTGCAAATCCGGTACGTAAACGCTGGATACCGATGTGTCCACCAAGGCATCCTAATAATTACGAGAGAATGACAGAGCACTATCTTGATTGTATTTTACACGACAAAGAACCTTTAGTATCAGGCGAAGATGGAGCAAGGGCAATAGAGGTTATGTGTGCGGTTTTTAAGAGCATGGAAACCAATGCCTGGGTGGACTTGCCACTTAAAGAAGAAGTGATTCCTCCCTTTTATAAAAAACTGGACAGGGACTAAAAAATCTTATAGAAGTTATATACCAGAAAAGGGGAGATGGTAATGACAAGAGCGCTGGTAATAGGGGGTCTGGGATATCTTGGTACTGAATTAATTAATCAGTTATTAAAAAAGAACGTTGATATTACTATTGTTACACGACAGGAAGTAAGTATCCCTTTTTTGAAAATCATCCAGGCAGATATTACGCGAAAAGATGAATTCAAAAAGAAGCTGAAAGATAAAACCTTTGATGTAGTGTATCATTTAGCATCATTGCCGGGAAATACTGGAAATCCCGAGCAAATGCTTGAAGTGAATGTTCAGGGTTTAGTAAATGTTCTTGAATGGATAAAGTCGATAAGAATAAGAAAATTTGTTCTCTCGTCAAGTATTTCTGCATTGGAATGGTATCCGGGATCTAAGTTTGTTAAACCTCAATATCTTCCGGTTGATGAAAAACATCCTGCCAATCCAAAAGATATGTATGCGACTACGAAAAGGATACAAGAACTTCTGACAAATACTTATTATCATGAATTTGGTGTGCCAACCACTATATTAAGGCTAACTGCTGTAATAGGTCCCGGAGGAAAAGGGGGGGGGAGATCATGGTTCGAATTCGCAAGAATGATGAAAGAAGGGAGAAAAATCCAGATTCCTCATTTTAGTGAAGAGGAGGTTTGTCACTATGTTGATATCCGGGACGCGGCAAGAATGCACATAGTAGCTGGAGAAAATCCAAAAGCTATCGGTGAAGTTTTTAATTGCTGCTCGGAAAAGGCTGTTTCCGGCAAAGAATTTGAAGAAATTGTTAAAGGCATTATGCCAGAAATTGAAGTAGAGTTCGGATTTCCATGGAGCATGGCTCAGGGTAATGAAATTGAATTTAGTATGGAAAAAGCAAAGAAAGTTCTTGGTTTTGAACCTGTTTTTTCTTTGGAAGATTCAATTAAGAGTATTTATAATTGGGTAAAAAATGGTGGTTTGGATAGTAAAGAAATTGAACAAAAAGATAAGAAATTTGAAACAGGAATTACTTCTAACTAATTGTTTTTATTCATGTCTTCACAAATTGAGGAGAACCGTCTAATCAACTCTATTAATTTCTCTTTCGATTTAACGAAAAAAATTTGAAGTTCAAGAATAAAAAGGGTAATAATATGAATAATTTTAGAGAGCAGTTAAATAAGAAAAAATGTATTGGGGTAAGTATAACTTTTATTGATCCAATGGTTTCTTTTGCTATTGCGGATGAGATAGATTTTATTTGGCTGGATCTTGAACACAGCCCTATGAGTGGTGAGGTGTTGAGAAGTCATTTTTTAGCATGTTGGGCAAAAAACACCCCTGCTGTGGTGAGGGTGCCGGGTCTGGATATTGGAAAAATTAAAGGGGTATTAGATTCAGGGGCAAATGGAATTATCGTCCCGCAAATTAGAAATGAGCAGGAAGTGGAAACCTTTCTCAATGCTTGTAGATATTATCCCCAAGGCACCAGAGGCTATGGACCAAGAGTACCTTCGAATTTTGGAAGGGTTACGGATAACCAAATAATAGACACCGAGAATGAAAAAATATTTACCGCAGTGATGATAGAAAATAGAGAGGCGGTTCAAAACTTAGAAGCTATTCTTGATTTAGATGAGTTGGATTCAATAGTTATTGGGCCAATGGATCTTTCGAATTCATATGGGCATCCCTGTGAAACAGACCATCCTGAAGTAGAGAGTTTAATTGAATATATTATTAATACAGCTAAAAATAAATCAAAAAAAGTTGGAATAGGGATTGGTGTGGATTTAAAATCTGCGGATAAATACTTACAGTTTGGAGTGGACTGGATACAATTTGGCTGTGATTATACTTATATGGTGTCTTCTGTTATAAAAAATTTTTCAGTATTGAAAAATATAGAAAAAAGCTAAGAATCTCTTACTATTATTGTATATTACAATGAGTATTTGAGCTGCATTGTTCAAATTTGGGAGTAGGGTTATAGATGAAATATATTAGAATTTCATATGATATTTGTGAAAAAACACCAAGACCAAAAGGATTAAATAAGGTAATAATATCCCAAAAGCAGGATATTTCAAAGGGTGATATATCAAATGTATACCAAATCTGTTTTAGTAACCATGTTGGGACACATATTGATGGTCCCAACCATTTTAATAATAGTAAGCAACCTATTAATAGCTTTGGAATAGGATCCTTTATTTTTAACAATCCTGTATTTCTTGATATTCCCAAAACTTATGGTCAATTAATTACCAAGAAAGATTTGTATTTAAACGAATCAGTTATTATAACAGCAGATATACTATTGTTGCGGACAGGTTTTTCCAGAATAAGAAAGCAAGATGTATCTCGATACGAACAGGATAGTCCGGGTATTTCATCTGAGGTTGCAAAATATCTGATGGAGGAAAAATTCAAACAACTTGAAGCAATTGCCATAGATACGCTTTCATTTGCTTCACCGAGACATTTGGATGAAGGAATTAAGGCTCATCAAATATTCATGAATGATGCAGAACATAACGTTTTTCTTATAGAAGATCTAAATTTGGACTTCAATTATAACATTGTAAAAAAAATATTTGTAATTCCCCTATTTATAAAAGGGTTTGACAGCTCGCAGTGTACAGTGTTTTGTGAATTAGAATAAACGAAAAGGAGTACCATCTATGACAAGACGTTTGGAAAATAAAGTAGCATTGATAACCGGTGGGGGTACCGGTATAGGAAAAGCAATCGCGAAAGGATATCTGAAAGAGGGCGCGAAGGTTGTGATTTCGGGTAGGAGGGAAAGCAAACTAATAAAGGTTTTAGAAGAGGAGAAAGAATATTCCGGCCGAATTGATTATGTGGTTGGAGATGTCTCTGAGTTTGAAGACGCGAAAGAAATGGTTGCAGGAACAATAAGTAGGTTTGGTAAGATTGATATACTTGTCAATAATGCAGGTGTAAGGGCGGGTATTTGTACTGTTGTTGAATTAACTGAAGATGAATGGGATCGTACTTTTAATATAGATGTGAAAGGATCCTGGTTTTGCTCGAAATTCGCCATACCATTCATGATTGAGAATGGTGGCGGATCGATAATAATGATTAATTCAATCTCCAGTCAAGTGGGACAACCGAAACAGGGATGTTATAATGCCGCAAAAGCTGCACAGGAATCCTTAATGAAATGTATGGCCATAGATTTTGGGAAAAACGGTATTCGTGTAAATGCTATCTGTCCGGCATGGATAGAGACAGAGATGAATTATATGCAGTTAAATGAAATGCGGAAAGAGCCAGTAAGAAAACACCCTCCAGGTATTTCATATAATGATATTATAAGTATGCACCCCCTTGGAAGATTGGGTAAACCGGAGGATATTATAGGAGCGGCAATATATTTAGGATCTAAAGACTCAAGTTGGGTAACAGGTAGTTCTCTGATGGTCGATGGGGGTTACACTTGTCAATAAGTACAGTGTAAAAAAATTTAAGAGTAATAAAAATGAAAAGAAGTATATTAATTACCGTTGAGAATTTTAACCAGGATTTTTCAGAAGCAATATCAGTATTTAATAGCAAAGGGTTTAAAGTAGAATGGATTCCCCTACGCTCAGGGTTTAATGATACTGAAAAAATGGTTGAATTAGTAGCAGACAGCCCCATTGTAATTGCGGGTGGTGAATTTTGGTCTGAAAAAACCTTAAAAAAATTAAAAAATACATTAAGGGTAATTGTTCGATTTGGTTCTGGATTTGATAAAATTGATATTGATAGCGCTACAAAATATGGTATTGCTGTAGTGAATTCTCCGGGAACCTTTTCTAGGGCAGTCGCTGAGGCTGCTTTAGCACTTGTTCTAACTATAACGAGGGAGATACCAAGATATAATAATGAATTAAAAAACGGTATATGGAAACCTAGAATAACAACAGGTTTGTCGGATAAAAAGATTGGTATTTTAGGTTTCGGTTCAATAGGGAGGGAATTCGCACGGCTGATAGAACCTTTTACTAGCAATATCATGTATTATGATAAATACGCAAAGATTGATAATGAAGAAACAAATTTAGTTAAAAGAGTTTCATTGGATGTATTAGTCTGTGAATCAGATATTATCAGTATCAATCTGCCTTTGAATAATGAGACTGAGAGAATGGTTGATAAGAATTTTCTCAAAAAAATGAAAACGAACGCAATATTGGTAAATACAAGCAGGGGTAGGATTATCAATGAAACTGATTTAATAGCAGCTTTGCAAAAGAAAGAAATTCTAGCCGCAGGACTGGATGTTTTTGATATTGAACCTCTATCGAACTCAAACAAACTAAAAAATATGGAAAATGTTGTTTTAACTCCCCATTCGGCTGCATTAACTGAAGAAGCAGTTCAGGCAACTATTACGTCCTGTATTGAAAGCATTATTAAAATATTTAGTACGGGAGAATGTAAACATTTACTGAATCCTGAATACATAAGATTCAGACAATCTGAAAAATAAAATAACAATCGAATTTGTTATTCCCCATAGTACTGCTCATTCTATATTCTTCTCCCGCTTTGGAATATATGGAAATTCCACAGTTATACAGAATTTTTTACAGGGTTGAATATCACATGAATTAATTGATGCAGACATTTATAACACAGCTAATCCTTTATTTGGCTTATTATGTTAATTAGATTTCCCCGGTTGCTCAATTGTATCCATTATTTTTTTGGTGTCGCGTGCTTTTTCCCACGTGTCGACATCTTTTGCTGCCATGACAAGATGCTTGCGCATTAGTTGCTCTGCACGATCGGAGTCATGGAGTTTTATCGCCTTTATAATTTCATAGTGGTAATCTTTGAAAGGATGATTTTCTGTGTTACTCACGGCATTGACTTTAAATGTGTATGCTGATACCTCTAGAACGAGTTGTCGCATGAGTTGGAAAACTGGCTCAATAATGGCCAGAAGCATACTATTACCTGCCGCTTTAAATAGTTCGGTATGAAAAAGTTTGTCTGACTCCCAGTGCGATATTGGGCTCTCTGGTGTCGTAATCATATCATGCATTGCCTTTTGCAGGACGGCTAAATTTTCACTAGTTGCTTTTTCTGCCGCCTTACTGGCGATGTAGGGTTCAAAGATCTGTCTGATCTCCATAAGTTCGTGAAACGGAGCATCCATACTTTCGAATAAGCGGTGTATCGGTTTGTACATTGATCCGATATCAAATTTTTTCACATATGTACCATCACCTTTTCGAACCTCTATTAGGTCGCGATCGCGTAGTATTTTAGTAGCTTCCCGAATAGTTGGCCTACTTACCGAAAGCATTTCCATAAGTTCCTGTTCTGTCGGGAGCTTGTCTCCCGGTTTGAGTTCCCTTTTCACTATTCGAACCTCAAATTGGTCGGCTATTTGCTGGTAAAGAGAAAGTTCTCTCTTAATCTTTATGCTTCTCACTATACTGCTCCTCACGTATTATATAAAATATTGGTATATTAGTACTTTAATAAATTGCTAGTATATAGGATATTGAGTTCACTGTATACAGGAAACATAAGAAAGGTCACAGAGAACTTCCATCTTCGCTTTTCCCCGTATGAAATGTGTACGAAATCCAAAAGAGGTCAATCCTCCCATTTACCCGTTCCACCTATGTCCTCCTGGTATATGCCTATTCCATGTGTAACTGGAACGGGCAAGAGGGGAAAATACCCTACGGTCTTCAGTTAAGAGAATTCTGATAGATTTATTGGTCATAGGACAGGTGTCTCTGCTTTTACATACTTTATTGGTATACTGTGCAGGGTAGCGATACTTGAGCGTCCCTCTATCCTCCTCAAATCCCCCAAAGCTCATCATCCTTTCTACCTCAGTACTATGACAGAAACAGATGACTTCTCCCTTAAAGTTGTACACCACATTTTCAGAACCCTTCGCAACTCTCCCCGTAAACTTTCAACCGAGGGATACTGAAATACAATCCCTGCAATTATACTGTTCCATATTGCCCGGACCGGATATTGATTTGTTCCTTTCCCATGATGAGTTTCCAGAATATTCATCAATTTTTCATCAGGGAGTGCAGAAAGAACTAGAGATAATCGTACTAAATCTCCTTTTTTCTATATCTTTCCAACAAAATAATTGCTTCTGTGCTATACCGGCCATGCCGATTACCAAGAGGTCAGTTCACCAATTAACGATAGAATAGATTCAAATAAAATAGTTAATTAATACGATTGTGTTCAAATAATTAAAAAAATTACTTTAACATTTGAACCCAATTGCTTGCGCTTAAACGCACTATACGCTGTGAATCTATACTATTTTTTTCCTTCAATAAAAGCAACAACACCTCGTATGTCAAATCAGGTATAATTCTTTGCTGGAGCATTTTTCGATGCTAATTCCAAGTTTTGTTTTCATTTAATGAAACCTGATTAGATGGGTAGGGAAGCACGGTACACAGATGGGCTTTTGCCCACTATTTTTTTGAATACTTTAATAAAATATTTTGCATCGGTAAAACCGGTTAATTCAGCTATCTCTCTAAAATTTTTATCCTGATGTTTACGAATAAGTTCTTGTGCATATTCAATACGGTGTACGGCAATAGAAGTAGTTATATTTGTGTTTGTTACCTGTTTATAACTGCGGGAAATATAATCAGGGCTCAGTGAGAATTGATTGGACAAATCACTCAAAGAGATGTTTTCAGTACAGTGTTCTTTAATATATTCTTGAATAGCAAAAATCTTTCGTTCAGTCTTTGTAAATCCTGATTTGTTTTCCAGGTAGGAGGAGATAGTAGAAAATATATTCTGCATTTCACTCTGCAGCGTTTTCAGATTTGTTGTTTCCTGAATAATAACCAGTGGTGATGGTTTATTTGTAAATATATTTTTAGAATCAATCCCCATATCTTTAAGTGTAGAAAATGTAAAAATCAGCATTTCCAGAACTCCATCCAAAATTTCTTCCAATAGTGGTTTTCTGATGGGTATATAATCGTTGAAAAGATACTGTAAATACTCTGGAATTAAGTGCTGCTCGCTCTGAAGTAATAAGTTTGATATTTCTTTTCCAAATGCATCCGGGAAAGAGCCTGTTTTCTGTTCATCAGCAAGATCATTATAGAGCATTATACGTGAATTTGCATGGAGGTAAAATAAGTTGTTACAGGCAATGCGGCTATGTTGAACTGTTTTCTGCAAATTAATAAGATCAGTACAATATTCTCCAATACCTATGGATATATCCTTTATAGTCTCATCTGTTCGGAAACGGCCCACGATACTTTTAACTACTTGCATAATCCGATTCATAAATACATTTGAATCTATTTCCTCAGGAGTTGAAGCAGCAATACATACAAAATCGTTTTCCGACAAGCGGGTTGATAGACTGAATGGAATATCGTTAAGGAATGAAATAATTTCTTTCTGGCTGTCAATTGAGTGGTGATAGGAGCTGTTATCAATCTGGATAAAAATTGAGGTCAAAAATGATGCAGTTTGAATTCTCGGGTAGCAGGAAGAGTTTATGTAACGTATAATATTCGTGGTTTGTATAGCTCTGTGACCTAAAAGATATTTGATCAATTCCTGATTCCGCTGGAATTCAGCCTCTGTTTTCATCTGTTTTTGTTTTCGTTCTTTTACAATAAGTTCTTTTGTCCGTACTAAAACTTGTTCCAGTTCATCAATATTTGTAGGTTTGAGAATATAATCAAGAGCACCGCAGGATAATGCTTCTTTTACGTATTCAAATTCATCATATCCGCTAAGAATAATAATTTTTGTTTCAGGATTGTGTATTATTAAATAATCCATAAGCTCAATACCGGACATGCGGGGCATTTTAATATCAGTAAGAACAACATCTACCTTGCATTCCCGAAACTCATAACGAGGAAAATCATAAAACCATGAAAATACTGGCGTAAATCATCGATTTTTATAAAATAGTGTTGCCTTGAAGCTCGTTATGTGTTATTATACACCTA
>JABMQR010000036.1 GCA_013202335.1 Bacteroidota bacterium | reverse complement strand
GTATCGTACTGTCAGTAAGAACTTCTTAAATGGCGTACGGTAACTGTATCGATAAAAATTCTTGCCAATATACGGCACTCAGGGTACTATTGAAGGTATGTTAACAACTATAACCCGCTCTGAAATTGTTGATGCTCTCAATTCAATATTGCAGGAAGAAAACCGCTGTTTGTTTGATAAGGAAGGAAATGAACCTATATGGCAAAAACCGTTTATCAGAATAGCATCTGCTAAAGACCCACTGTTTGCAAGGCTTAAAGAAATTATTGGTTTATTTCACTGGACACCGAATGAAATTTTACAGAAGAGGTATCCGGAAGCCGAAGCTCGATCTGTTATTGTCTGGTGTCTTCCAGTCTCTGAATCTGCAAGAAAATCAAACCGTAAAGAGATCTGCTTTCCTTCACGCGAGTGGGCCTATACCCGGACTTTTGGTGAGCACATAAATAACAAGTTGAGAGTTGGGATGGAGCAATTCCTGGAGTCCCGGGGTTTTTGTTCGGTTGCTCCGCAGCTGCATGAAGAGAATGAAATGAAACGGCGTCCAGGACCTGGCTGGTCATGCCGGTGGTCGGAACGGCATACTGCTTTTATTGCCGGGGCCGGGACCTTTGGCCTTTCAGGGGGGCTTATTACCGAAAATGGTATCGCACATCGATTGGGAAGTGTAGTGACCGATGCGGTGCTGGAACCGGATATACGTTCTTATGGGGAAAACCCATTTGCCTGGTGTCTAAGAGCAGCGAAAGGTACCTGCGGAGTATGCATAAAGAGGTGTCCGGTTGGTTCAATCGGGGAAAGTCCACAGGAACGGGACAAGGATGCCTGCGCTCAGCATGGTTTTGAAACGATCCATGAATATGGACAAAAGGCTTTTGGCTGGGATGGTGAATATGGCTGCGGACTTTGTCAGACAGGAGTGCCTTGTGAGTTCCGGAAGCCGCGGGGATTATAGATAGGATTTAATTAATAACTGCAGGGGTAGTGCAAACTGCAACCAGGAATAGTAATGGATACCATACAGATAATCAGAGACATTTCAAAAGTCGGAAATCTTCCCCCGCTAATTCGCTTGATTCAGGAGCAGATGAAGGTGATCGGGGGTAATGCTGATGCTGACCGTATTGAAAAAGCACTGGTTACCGCACTCACTCCGACCGGTAATGCTATGCTGTTTACCTGCCATATTGATGGAGAGGAGCCGATCGCATTTGCTTTTGGTAACATTTGCGCGGGTCTTGAAACAGGGGCACATTATTTCTGGTTGAATGAGCTCTATGTCAGTGAATCCTATCGCAACAGAGGAATCGCATCCGATTTGCTCAATTATATTGAGAGATGGGCTCAGCAGAACAATATCAAGTATTTCGCCTGTGTAACGGGGGTAGAGAATGTACCAGCCCAAAAACTCTATGAGAAAAATGGATATGCCGTGAATCACACCATGTGGGTGGATAAGGCAATTAAATAATAGGCGTTATGTCTTATAAAAGGAAAAAATGAATATACTGTTAAATGAAGCACAGCAATCTGATATCCCATTTTTAAGAAAGATGCTGTATGAAGCAGTTTTCTGGCGTGCGGGTGCTGATAGACCTTCGTTTGAGGAAGGACTTGCGTACCCGGATGTACGTAATGCACTGGCTGATTGGGGAGAAAGAGATGGGGATGCAGCAGTTGTTGCTGCCGTTAATTCAATTCCCGTCGGTGCAGCATGGTATAGATTCTGGACTGACAGCAATAATACACGTGGCTATGTAGAAGCAAATATCCCTGTATTAGCAATTGGAGTCCATTCTGACTACCGACATCAGGGAATTGGGAAAAAAATGATTGATTGGTTAATTGAGTACGCATCAACACATGCCATCCAGAAAATAAGTCTCTGTGTTTCAAAAGACAATTACGCACAACATTTATACAGACAACAAGATTTTCTGGAATATGCTGATATTGGTAACTCTTTTCTCATGGTGCGTAATATTAAAACATCCGTGGTACCTGGCACCTAATACTGACAACGATGAAATAGAATATCAGTAAATTGAGGTTTTAAGAGGGGATTTTCTGCATAATTTTGTGTATACTCTGTCATCATGAGCGGAGGTAAAATCCAGGTACCTGGCATCTTATTCTCATGCGCGGAGGGGCAGTGTGCAGTTTGAGTCAATCATTTTTCCGGTATTGCTTTTCTCACTTGTTATGACAATAACCCCGGGCCCGAACAATATGCTGATTACCGCATCAGGTACGCAATTCGGTTATAAAAGAACCTTTCCGTTTATTATTGGGATTCTGGTTGGGGTTATCAGTATGATGGCTTTGTGCGGCATGGGTCTGGGTTTGTTGTTTGAGCGATATCCGGTTATCCAGCAGATATTGAAGGTTTCCGGTTCTCTGTATATTTTGTATCTGGCCTCTAAGCTTTTCTTCAAGAAGGCTGATGCAGATAGTGCTGATAATGAGAGTGAACCGCTCTCATTCATCCAGGGTGTTCTGTTTCAATATGTTAATCCCAAAGCATATGTATTTTCGATAACCACCGTTTCGGTCTATTCAATTAAAGGTGAGTTATTCATTCCCTCTATTCTTTTTATCATGGGAGCATTCCTCTGTATCGGCCTATTTTCCATATCTGTTTGGGCTGCTTTCGGCACCCTGCTGGGGAAATATATGAAGAGTGCAAAAAATGGCCGTTGGATCAATTATGCTCTTGCACTCATTACAGCCGGGTCGGTGGTTTTTATTTTAGTCTGATTCTGGCCGGTAAGCGATCAGCTGTAGGTGATATGCAGTTTTTCGCATAATGACTGCAGCCGTTTGTCTTGTGTAAGCAGAATCCCGTCGTTTCGTCTTGCGCAGACTGCATACAATGAATCATACACGGGATGATTATAACATATTGATTCTCTCAAAGCTTCTACCCATAACTCTTTAGCTGGAATAAATTGATCTATTAAATTAATGCTGTCCCGGGCAAGATTCAGTGTTTGTTCATGAGTATAGCCGGCAAAATTGAAATGTTTCCATGCAGTATTTGCCGTTTCAGAAATATAAATGTCTGGAGCAATTACAGCATCTGCTTCAATGATCTGATCTTTATATGGTTTTGCATAAGATCTTTTCAGCAGTATCTCTATAGCAGCAGATGCATCCAGTATCACAATCATCTTTCCCGATCCTCACGAATCATATCAATAATATTCAGATTCATTGTATCCGGATAATTATTAGCTGCTATACCACTAATAAGAGCTTTTCTTCTTAGTTTGTTATTTAGATGCAACCCCAAGCTCTCCTTAAGCAGTACTATGGTTTGCTGCGTGATACTTCTATTTTCTTCTTTAGCAAGCAACGCCAATCGTAAATATACATCTTCGGGAAGATCTCGTACTTGTAGTGTCGGCATGTTTTTACCTCTGCATGCAGTATAACATAATTATGCATGCAGATCAATTACAGTTTACGATAGGTTAGTCTTGCTATGAACAATTTACGCATTTGGTGTGATGATTAGAATAACTCCCGGGATCCGGATTTTTCAGGAGGATCCTTTTTAATCCTGCCGCAGTGGTCTTATCAGGTGTTCCAGACCATTAAGTTGTATCTCCATCATCAATTCCATCATCAGACCTAATTTTCCATTAGGGTAACCTTTCTCTTTGAACCAGAGTATGTAGGTTTCAGGAAGATCTACTAAATAACGACCGGCATACTTTCCGAAAGGCATTTTTGTATTTGCCAATTCCAGGAGAAATTCATGGTCTTCTATTGAGCCAATTATGTTTTCTTCTTTCGTCATGAGATAGTGATTATCTCCTTAATTTATTTGAAATCAGGTAATAGTTACTGTATCACAAATTCTGGTCATTAAGCAAAAGCCTGAAATTGAGGACGATAAAAAATAAATCAAATTATACTTTTATTGCTGCTGTAATCTTGTGTTATACATAATAGTTCTTTAATTTGTATGTAAATACTTAAAAGATGAGAAGAAGAGGTTTTTTGTATGTCTAAAACTGAACAAACTGCTCGTGATGAAGATTTGACTTTTCGAATTCCATTGGAAAGAGAGATAAAGAAATTGTTTCGGGTAGCTTTCCGGGTTTCCCTGTTCCGTTTTTCCTTTTTTTTCTTTGTTATTTCATTTATTCAGAAGCAGAGAAAGGCATATAAGCTGCGGATGGTCAGGCAGGGAGAGGGAGTTAATGTTCCTCCTTTTATGATTGTAAGTGTTACCCATAGTTGTAATTTACATTGCAGCGGATGCTATTCTAAAGTGAATCATACAGCAGATAAGCCGGATATGTCGGATAATGATTTGCTATCGATTTTAAAACAGGCAGAGGAGCTGGGAACTTCAATTGCGCTGCTTTCCGGCGGTGAGCCGCTGAAACGGTCTGGTTTGTTTTCTATTACCAGAGAATTCCCGGGAATGTTATTTCCGCTTTTTACCAATGGTTTGTTAATTGATGACAGTTATATTGAGATTTTCAGGCAGCAATCAAATATTGTTCCTATTATTAGTCTTGAGGGTACAGAGTTTGATACTGATAATCGGCGTGGAAGTGGTGTACATTCCAGGGTTTTGGAAGTTCTGGAATCAATGAAGCAACATAGGGTTTTCTTTGGCGTCTCTTTTACGGTTACGAAGGAAAACGTAATGACTATTACTGACTCTGAATATGTTAGGGAGTTGATGCGTCTGGGAGTGTATCTGTTTTTTTATAATGAATATGTGCCCTTTGAACCAGGGTCAGAATCAAAATGTGTATCTGTTGCTGAGCGTGACGATCTTGAAAAATCGTTAATTCTGCTGAGAAAACAGTTTAATGCCATGTTTATCTCTTTTCCCGGGGATGAAGCACAGTTTGGCGGGTGTTTGTCGGCAGGAAGGGGTTTTTTTCATATTAATCCAGCGGGTGAGATGGAGCCCTGTCCATTTTCACCCTATTCAACTGATTCGCTAAAAGAGGTCTCTCTCAAAGAGGCTCTGCAATCAAAGTTTCTGAGTACTATTCGGGAGAATCATGACAAATTGTTTGAGTATCAGAGTGGTTGTGCTTTATGGAATAATAAGGAGTGGGTTGAAAAGCTTGTTGAAGAGAACAAGTCTTGATACGCTATACGTAAAGAGAAGTAATCGAGTGGGGTGACATTTTCCCTAACGATTTATGCCATGATATTATCGCTGATCAATGACAGAAGTATTACATATATAGATGAATATTTTAATGCTGATATATCCACAGAGGGGCAGAGCTGTATTAAATTTAAATGAAAAAGGCTGGGATTACCTCATATTTGCGGGCTAAATACGTGATATGATTATGTTCTTCCTTTAAATACTTCTATGGTTTTATAATAACTTTGATGGCTCCTGATGTTCTGTCAAGGCAGGTTTCAAGAGCTTTTTGGAGATCATCAAGCACAAATGTATGAGTAATCAGTTCGTCCAATTTAATCTCTTTTGCAATTTCAAGAGCTGTAGGAAAATCCCAACAATACCCTTGAGAGCCCTGCACTTTGATTTCGTGAGTAACAAAACGAGATACCGGTATAGTTACTTCCGGATCTTCAAATATACCAAGAATTGTGGCCAATCCATTTTTACGCAATCCCATCATTGCTTGAAGCAAAGTATCCTGTACGCCGACACATTCAAAACTTTTATCTACTCCTGAGCCGTTTGTTATCTCATTAAGGCTCAAAAATGGATCTGTTTCGCGTGAATTTATTACAGCTGTAGCACCGAGAGTTTTAGCCATAGCCAGTTTTTGAGAAGAAAAATCAACAACTACAATTTCCGTAGCACCCATTTTTCTGCAGAGAGCTGTAATCAGGAGTCCGATGGAGCCTGCACCAAGTATAAGTACTTTCTCGCCGAGTTTAATGTCTGCTCTTCTTACAGCATGGACTGCAACTGAAAGAGGTTCAATCAGGGCGGCAGAATCATAGGAAAGATAAGAGGGTAAGGTATATACATGGTCAGCATCGACGGTGATATAATTTGCCATTGCACCGTCTCCATTTCGATATGTGTAACTTATTTTTTCACAATATCCATAATCTCCTGTTTTGCAGGCCCTGCATTCACCACAGGTCAGTACGGGTTCCACTGTTACCCGATCACCGACTTTTAATGCTGAAACAGAGGTTCCGACAGCAATGATATCTCCTGAAAATTCATGCCCAATGGTAACGGGCAGGGGAGCGGAGGGGTGCTTTCCTTTAAAAATATGTAGATCACTGCCGCAAATTGCGCTTGATACGATTTTTATCAGGACCTGATCTGCCTTTAGTTCTTCGACTTCACAGCTGATAAAATCGACCTTGCCGGGTTCGATTACTCTTCCGATTCTATTTAATAATTTCTCCATCTAAGACTCCATCACTTAAGAACTGATAATATAGTGTTTAATCCCAGAATACTGTTGCCCCTTTATGAGCTGAGGTAGTATTCTTTTTGAATAGTTTTAGCCACCCTTTAGCTTCCTTTTCCAAAGGAATCCACCCCTTTTTTCGTTCAGCAAACTCAGAAACAGTAACCTCGACATTCAGGATCCTGTTCTCAATATCAATATTAATGATGTCCCCATCAGTAATAAAAGCAATATTCCCTCCTTCGTAAGCCTCGGGAGAGACATGTCCAATGGCTAATCCACCAGTTGCTCCTGAAAATCGCCCATCTGAAACCAGAGCTATCTTAGTACCAAGGTTTTTTCCAAGAACCGCAGCCATAAAAGTTTCCATATGCGGCATTCCCGGAGATCCTTTCGGACCCTCGTATCTTATAACTACAACATCACCTGCTTTTATCTGATCTTTTAAGATAGCCTCCCACGCCAGATCCTGAGAGTCATACACTTTAGCCGGCCCTGTGAATTTCCAGGCCCCCTTTTCAACAGCAGAAAACTTGACGATGGCACTTTCTTCAGCGATATTTCCGGAAAGTACCGCAAGACCGCCCTGTTTATTAATTGGATTTGAGACGGGTCTGATAACTTCTTTGTTTGTATTGGTTGATTTTGATATTTTATCAGACAGCGTTCCGAACATACCTCTTGTGTCAGGGTTTATTTTTCCGGCGCTGGCTAATTCTTTCACTACAGCTCCTAATCCTCCTGCTTCGGAGAACTCCTTCATGGTGTAGGAGGGATGGTTGGGATAAATAGCACTGATAACAGGAACTTGCCGACTGATTTTATCAAAAAAATCAACTGATATATTGAATCCTCCCTGTTTTGCTATTACCGGAATATGAAGAATTGAATTAGTTGAACCACCTGTTGCCATCATATATCTAACAACATTTTCCATATTATCCTGAGTGATGAGATCTAACGGTCTGACTTCTTTTTTAACAATCTCGACAATTTTCCTTCCTGTTTCTTTCGCCATCTCATGCCATTCCAGAGTCTGAGATCTTACACTGGCATTTCCATCCGGGGAGAAGCCCAGAATCTCTGCAGTTGCACACATCGTATTTGCTGTACCCATAAATGGACAGGTTCCCGGTGAGGGGCATGCATTTTGAACTACATCCTTGTATTCTTCTTTCGAAATACTTCCCTCTATATACGCTGCATAAGCCTGCTTTGTATGAGTAAGAGTGATCATCCTGCCGTTATGAGATCCGGTAGCCATGAATCCTCCTGTGAACATAACTGCCGGAATATTTACCCTGAGTGCTCCCATCAGCATACCGGGGACAACTTTATCGCAGCTTGCCAGCATGACAATACCTTCAAGCATATTCAATTCTGCCAGGGTTTCCACTTCTGATGAAACCATATCCCGGGAGGGCAGGGTATATCGGTCACCAGGAGTATTGGAACACATTCCATCACAGATTCCAGTTACCGGCAGTTCCAGGGCGAGCCCGCCTGCATGATAAATTTCCTCTTTTATCTCATCTATGACGTCTTTGAATGGGTAATGACCGGGATTCATTTCGTTCCACGAATTTAAGATCCCGATTACCGGTCTTTTAACATCTATATTTTTCAATCCCATCGCATATAATAATGCATTTCTATGGTCAAGTGATTCTTCATTCCATTTTCGTATCATCTTTCCTTCCTTTTCAAAGATAATTTCACTTTTGTAAGAGATGAATTGCAAATCCGCTTATTTCCAGTTTCAAATATATTACAATTAATCTTCCACTAGAGTCATATTTACATGAGTCCGGGTCGAATTCAAAACCTCTACTTTCCAATAAAGATTTTGCTTTTTCAATGTCGTTTGTTGCAACAGCGATGTGACCGCAGGTGCCGCGGCTAATGCCGTTTTTCATCAATTCAATGGAAGAGCCGGCATAGATAGAATCTTTTCCGTCAGTGACTCCTAAATCAAACAAACTGTTGAATAATTCAGCATCCTGTATAGCTGTGCTGGAATCTTTGCAATTAATGCCAATATGATCTATCCCCTTGAACAGTACTTTCTCACTCATACTCACCTCTTAGCTGGAAAGTGTCTAATTAGTTGCATGCAATATTAAATTATGATTACATGCGAAACGATTGGTTGTCAAGCAATTTGTATTCCAAATGAACTCAACTGAACCTTAACTGAACCCCCAAACGAAGTAATAGGCGCGGATCATCTTAATGAATCCGTCCCCGAACGGAGCAGGGGAATCAAGATGTGTGATGGATTCCATCACTCAGCAATACTGTTGTAACCAGGTTGCGGGTTGTTGAGCCATTCTCTTCGAGATTTCCTCTTCGAATTTTTTCTTGACAAATCTCCAATGATAGGTATAATAATAAATTGTTGCATGCAACATTAAAAAATTCACTAATATTGATGGAGGAAGAAATGAAAAAAGGGTTATTGGTTCTAATGATTCTGGCTCTTGTTATGCCCGTATTTGCAAATGGAGTTCAGGAAGAGGGTGCATATCCTGAGAGAGATGTTACAGTTATTATTCCATGGTCAGTCGGCGGAATGACTGATGTTTTGACAAGACCCATAACAGCATGGCTGGAAGATGATTTAGGGGTCAATTTTATCGTAGAAAATAAAACTGGTGGTAGTGGTGTTGTAGGATCTATGTTGTTGGAGAATAGTGTGAATGACGGATACACTATTGGTACAACATCCATGTCTACAGTATCAGCAAAATATGTTTCCCCGGTTTATCCTGATATCCATAATGTTGAATTGGTATCTCAGGTTATTACTATTCCTGCTGCAGTAACAGTTAATGCAGACAGTCCCTGGCAGACTCTTGAAGAGCTTATTGATTTTGCCAAAGCTAATCCCGGTTCACTGAAAAATGCGAACTCAGGTATTGGTGCAAGTGCCTATATCTATGCTGCCAGCTTTGGTGCAATAGCAGGTATCGAGATGAATCATATCCCTTATGCCGGATATGCTGAAGGTGTTACAGCATTATTAGGTGGACATGTTGACCTAACAAATATTCCTCTTCCTGATGTTGCTCAGCATGTACAATCCGGAACTCTTAGAATGTTGGCAATTGCATCTGCAGAACGACATCCTGATTTCCCGGATGTTCCCACTTTAAAAGAAAAAGGATACGATATTGTTCTTGGAAACTATTCCGGATTTGTAGCTCCAAAAGGCACCGATGCTGAAAAGGTTAAAATTCTGGATGATGCCATCGGTAGATGTCTTCAGGATCCTGAAATCCGAACATTCCTTCTGAAAGCCGGATATCAGCCTCTTTACAGTAACAGTGTAGAGTTTTCAGCTGTTGTTGCTGATGCAGAAGCACAGTTGGAATATCTTGTAAATGATCTTGGTATTGAGTTTGTAGACGACTAAGCCTTTTTCTCCCCAATCTCCCCTATTCATCAGACAGAGATGATAGGGGAGAAATTTTTCTATTCTGTTGTAAAGCATAAAATAGTATAGATTTATCCCATTTATTTATTTATTATAATATTTCGTACTAGCAGCCCCCTTATTCAGGCTATATTCGTTATAGTTCAATTCAGGAGTGTCAGAACCAATGAAAAAGAAAGATTTAGTCGCTGGTATCGTATTTTTATCTTTTGCGATAATTCTATATGCCAATGCTTCTACCTATCCGGTGAAAGAAGGAGGCTCTGTTGTTCTGAGCCCGGGATTTTACCCAAAACTTTTGGCAGTACTAATGGGAGGGCTTTCTGTTCTTTCTTTGTTTACTACGCTAAAGAAATGGAACTCTGAGGAGGATTGTCCTGCAAAGGAGAAAAGACCCTTATTTAAAACCCGTGGAGGAAAGTTATTCCTTTTAACGATATTTCTTTTGATCCTCTATCCATTCACTCTTGAATTTTTGGGATTTGCAACATCAGCATTTCTTTTCATTTTTGTACTTATTGCAGCCCTGACAGAGGATTTTAAGTCACATATTTTTGCTACGACAGGTATCTCAATACTTATTACGTTAGTGATGTATTTGGTCTTTAAAGTGGTTCTTCAAATCCCTTTTCCTCATGGTCTCTTAATTTAAAGGAGGATTAAATGTCATTCGATTTATATCTTGAAGGTCTTTTTTATTTTACAAATCCGATTATGTTTATAGCCTCTTTTCTGGGAGTTCTTGTGGGAATAGTCTTTGGTGCACTACCCGGTCTTACCGCAACTATGACTATAGCCGTATTTATTCCATTTACTTTTGGACTCGATCCTGTTGTTTCTTTTGCTTTTTTATTGGGTTTGTATACCGGAGCTGTTTATGGCGGATCTATCTCGGCAATACTTATCAATATTCCCGGGACTCCATCAGCTATTGCAACAAGTCTTGATGGATACCCGCTTTGCCAGCAGGGGCGGGCCGGTGAGGCTATTGGTATTTCTACTGTTTCATCAGCATTTGGGGGTTTTTTCAGCGTTCTGGTTCTTTGTTTAGCTGCTCCTCTTATCGCTAATGTAGCTTTAAAATTCAGTGCGGAAGAATATGTCGGGATTACTCTTATAGGATTAAGCATTATTGCTATTATCAGCCCGGGTTCGATTGTTAAGGGATTGATTGGCGGTGTTTTAGGGTTAGTGCTGGGAACAGTCGGATTGGATCCCATTACGGGGTTTCCCCGGATGATTTTCGGTCAGGCAGAACTGCTCGATGGGATTGATAGTATTCCCGTTATGATAGGTGTTTATGGTTTGGCAGAAATGTTTTCTCAGATTTCTAAAAACGATTATAAAACTGTTATAACTCAGAAGCTGAATAAAGTCGTTCCCAGCGGGAAGGATATTAAGCGGCTCATGCCCACTATTTTTAGATCTTCCATAATAGGAACATTGATTGGCGCTATTCCTGCGGCTGGTGGTTCCATAGCATCACTGGTTGCTTATGGTCAGGAAAAGAAATTCGGTAAGAGAAGGCATTTATTGGGTACGGGAATTATTGATGGTGTGGCCGCTCCTGAAGCTGCAAATAATGCCAGTACAGGTGGTGCGCTCATTCCTATGATGACATTGGGAATTCCGGGAGATCCTATGACTGCTGTACTCATGGGAGGATTAATCATTCAGGGTCTTCGCCCCGGACCGATCCTTTTTCAGCAGCAGATGCCTTTTGTTTCTTCCATTTTTATCAGTTTATTATTGTCTGTTGTTTTTATGCTGGTTATAGGGTTAGCAGGAGCACGTATTTTCAGCCGGCTTATAACGATAAGAAAGAATTATCTGATACCTGCAGTCCTGGTTTTTTGTTTAGTTGGATCCTATGCAATCAATAATTCCTTATTTGATGTAGGGGTCCTCATTGTTGCAGGTATAGTTGGATTCTTATTGAAGCAGGTGAATTTTTCCGTTGCTCCCATCATTCTCGGGATGATTTTAGGACCTCTTTTTGAGACGAACTTACGAAGATCTTTAATGCTTTCCAGAGGGGATTGGTCTACGTTTGTGACACGTCCATTCAGTCTCGCCTTTTTAATAATTGTCTTTCTTGTCCTGGCCGGTCCTTTCTTACTGAAAATAGTTCGAAAACCGAAAACAGCATGTGAAGATGAGGAGAATGAAAATGGCGGCGTTTAAGAAATTTGCATTGCCGTTACTTGAAGATCTTGAGAATGAGCTGAAGATTTTAGGACTATCACTTCCCATCAGTCAAAATACTTCCATACTCGGTGATGAAGTAGATCTTGGAAAATGGAAACTTCCCAATAGATTTATCGTCCAGCCTATGGAGGGAATAGATGGTGATCCCGCTACTTCTTCTCCCTCTGAATTGACCTTCAGACGCTACAAAAGATATGCAGAAGGTGGAGCAGGTCTTATTTGGTTCGAGGCTGTGGTTGTTGAACACGAAGGTAAAAGCAATCCGCGTCAGCTCATGATTACCAGAGATAATCTTGATGTCTGGAAACGGCTTGTTGAAGAAACCCGTGAGGCGGCCCGAAAAAAATGGGGACATGAGATTGTAACCATTGTTCAGATTTCTCATTCAGGCAGGTGGAGCAAACCTGAAGGAAGTCCAAAACCGGTTTTAATTCATCATAATCCTCAACTGGATAGATCGGTACATGTGGATGATTCATATCCTCTTGTGTCTGATGATGAATTAGACCTTTTACAGGATAAGTTCATTGATGTTGGCGTACTGGCTACTCAGGTAGGGTTTGACGGTATAGAATTAAAAGCTGTTCACGGATATTTCACAGGTGAAATGTTATGTGCTCATACGCGGGAAGGGCGGTATGGCGGAAGCTATGAAAACAGGACACGATTTGTCAGAGAGTGTACAACGCGGATTGCAGATACTATTGACTCAAATCACTTTGTTACTGCCAGATTGACCATGTATGAGCCATCTCCTTTCCCTTATGGCTGGGGCGTAAAAGCTGAAGTTGGTTCCTCTGAGCTGGATTTAACAGAGCCTTTGAAATTCGCCCGCGAATTGGTGGATTCTGCAGATATGCCTGTTTTCAATTACTCAATAGGATATCCGCGTTTTGGCCCTTACATTACCAGACCATATAATAATTCGATTGCAGGAGCAGCGCTTCCCCCCGAACATCCCTTAGAAGGAATTGTCAGGTTCCAGCAGATTGGTAAGGCTCTGCAGAGTGTTTTAGGAGAAATTCCGGTGGCAACAGCTGCATTGGGCTGGCTGCGGCATCATTTTCCCTATGTAGCGGCTGGTTTAGTTGAACAGGGTTGGGTTAAGCTCATTGGTCAGGGTAGAGGCAGTTTAGCTTACCCTGATTCTGTGAAGGATATCTTAAAAACAGGTTCCATGGATCCCCGGAAATGCTGCATCACCTGTTCATTATGTTCTCAAATTATGAAAGATGTTGTCGGTCGTATTGGCTGTCCGGTTAAGGATGGGGAAATTTATAAATCTGAATTACAAAAAGGCCGTACCTCTGCCCGGTTAAAGGGATTAGCATGATGCAAAATATCGTAGTAGCTAATCATGAGATTCCCGTTTGTTATTATAATACGTTGATAGTAGGAAGTGGAACGGCATCTTTATCTGCTGCTGTAAGATTGAAGCGGGCCGGACAGGATGATATCTGTATAATTACGGACAATATTAATAATGGAACATCCAGGAATACCGGCTCCGATAAGCAAACCTATTACAAATTATCCGACTCTTCCGAAATTCCTGATTCTCCTTATTTAATGGCTCAGGATATATATATGGGAGGAGCTGTACATGGTGATATAGCTTTGGTTGAAGCTTTGACCTCCGAGAACAGTTTCTACAACCTTGTTGCGATGGGAGTTCCTTTCCCGTTTAATAAATGGGGTGGATATACCGGATATAAAACTGATAATGATTCAAGGAGCCGTGGTGTTTCACTGGGACCCTATACCTCAAAAGTCATGGTGGAGTATCTGGAAAAAGAGTGCAAAGCTCTCGATGTTACTATCTTTGATAAGCATGACTGCATCAGTCTGATTACTACAGGCGACAGGATTGCCGGTGCTCTGGTTCTTGACAAAAAGGGTCTGAACTTTGACAATTTTGGGCTAAAGATCATACTCTGTAATAATATGATTTTTGGTCTTGGCGGACCTGGAGGGATGTATCATACCTCAGTGTATCCTACTGCCCATACCGGGGGAATAGGTTTGGCTCTGGAGGTCGGAGCAGAGGCGGTAAATCTTACTGAGTCTCAGTTTGGTATCGGATCAATAAAGTTTCGATGGAATTTGTCAGGGAGCTATCAGCAGGTTATTCCCAATTATTACAGTAAAGATCCTGTAAGTGGAAAAACATATCAGTTTTTAAATGAATACTTTGAATCAATGAAGGATCTATCACATTGTATTTTCCTGAAAGGGTATCAGTGGCCCTTTGATCCGGATAAGATTAAAGGCCATGGATCATCCCTTATAGATCTTTTGATTTATCGTGAATGTGAACTGCATGGAAGAGAAGTTTATATAGATTTCAGGGAAAACCTGCAAGGTGATGAGAGTATTGGTTTTTATTCTTCTTCTTCCCTTCATCAGGAAGTTTCTTTCTATTGGGAACAGTCGGCTTTGACCGGAGATACTCCTATTGAAAGGCTTGAGCAATTAAATCCTAAAGCCATCTCTCTTTATAAAGATCATAATATTGATCTCTATAATGAACCTTTACAGATAGCAGTCTGTGCACAGCATAATAACGGTGGTCTTTCCGGGGATATCTGGTGGGAGTCAACTAATATATCCCATTTTTTCCCAATAGGGGAAGTAAACGGCTCTCATGGAGTATCACGTCCCGGCGGAAGTGCGCTGAATTCGGGACAGGTAGCAGCATTTCGCGCAGCTCAAAAAATCGCATCTGTTTATCATACCTGTACTCTGGATTTGGATGACGCCCGAAAAGAGGCTGTATTGTGTGCAGAAACTATGGTTGCTTTGATTAAGCAGCTTCTTGCCAATGAGTCAGATTCCGGACAGATTCTTCAATATAAGAGAGAAATAGAGCATCGGATGAGTCGTGACGGGGCTTTTGTACGTGATCCGGAGAGAATAGGCAGTAGTTGTAAAGATGGTTATGAACAGATAATGAGGTTTGGAAATCTACCGGTTGAACGATCAAGACTCCCTTTTGTATTAAAGCAGAGACATCTCGTGTTTGCCCACTGGTTTTATCTGGAATCAATACGGAATTATGTAAGCATAGGTGGGGGGAGTCGTGGTTCCTATCTTATTAAATCACATGAGGGCGAGGTTCTTCATCCTCATTTAGATGAAGACTGGAAAGCTTTGCCTGATCGCAAAGAGCTGCGAAATAGAATTCAGACTATGAAATGGAATACAAAATCATCAACAATAGATTTTCTGTGGACTGATTGCCGTCCGATTCCTACAGAGGCTCAATGGTTTGAAACAGTTTGGGCTCAGTATATCAATAAAGCTGTTTTTGACTAATGATCAATTTTAAGAAGGAAGATGTATTGTATCGCCCCTGATATACGAAACAGGAAGAACTTCCTGAATTTTCTCCTCTTTTCTCTCTATTATCCAGTTTTTAAGCCATTCACCTGCTTTCTTTCCCAACTTGGGAATGGAAAGATCCACTGTATCAATTCTCCGATCTAATAGTTGCTGAATGGGAGAATCGTCGCATCCGCTCAGCAGCATATCTTCAGGGAAACGAATTCCTTTGGCTAATCCGGCCTGAAGGACTGAAAGTGCTGCAATATCATTAAATGCCATAACAGCGTTGAATTTATTTTTCAGTACCCAGTTTAATCCTGAAGAATGGATCTCATTAAGATCGTTTACCACCAAACTTGATGAGATATCAAACTTAATTTTGTGTTTCCTGAATACCGAATCCGCAGCTTCGAATCTTGCCTGCGAGACAAGCGGCAACTTTCTAAAGCCGATGTAGCAGGGTTTTAGCGTTTGCCCACGGGCTGTGACAAGTTCTTCTGCCAATTGCTTAATCCCCAGAGGGACGTCATAGATTATTGAACTTCCTCTTTCTGAGAACCTGTTTAGCAGGATGTAGGGAATAAATCTCTTTTCCAGTTTTTCTGCAAGAGTTTTATTCGGTTGGGTAAATGCAAATATGCATCCGTCTATTTGGCCGGTTTTTTTCTTTTCAAGAAATTCTATGTTCCCGTCATTTACTCTTGTAATGAAGTTCAGTTTTACTTCACCAAATCCTATTTGGATCGCATCAATAAGTTCGGATATGTTGTAGAAAAAATGAGTTAGTGTATTATCAGTTTGAGGGAGGAATAGGTGGATGTTAAGTATGGCCCGGTTCATATGTTTTTTTATGGTACGTTTCTTGTATCCTAATAATTCTGCAGTATCAAGAATCTGTTGAGACCTTTCATTGCTGATTAAGCTGGAGTTGTTTAAAACTCTGGAAACGGTACTTGGTGAGATTTTCAATTCTGCTGCTATGTCATATACGGTAACTCGTTTTACCATTTATTCACCTCAAATTTTCAGGTTTATAAAGAATACAAAATTAAGCAGGTTGTTTCAACAAATATGACAATTCTGGGTTATTGACATATAGTTGCACGCAACAATATAATAACATAAAAATTGGAAAGGATGCAATATGAGTCATAATGAAAAGATTATTCTTGTTACTGGATCAAGCCGCGGTATTGGTCGGGGTATCGCATTGGAATTGGCAGGGCAGGGATTCAGTGTTGCTATTAATTATGCAGGTAATAAACAGGCAGCGGAGGAGACTCTTGCAGAGTGTGAAAAAGTTTCACAACAGGCCGGATATGAGAGAAGATTCGAAATTTTTCAAGGGGACATTAGTCAGGATTCCAGCCGGCAGGAACTATTGGATAATGTTCTTAACTACTTTGGGGATTTTCACGGGCTTGTTAACAATGCAGGGGTCGCTCCTAAAGAGAGGAATGATATTCTTGATATGAGTGAAGAGTCCTTTGACCGTCTTTTAAATACTAACTTGAAAGGTTCATTCTTTCTTAGCCAGGCAGCTGTCCGGTACTGGCTGTCTTTGTCTTCTGCTGACAGAGGGTTCCGCGGGCTTGTTTTTATCGGTTCAGTTTCTTCTGAGATGGTCTCCACAAACCGTGGTGAGTACTGTATCTCAAAAGCTGGCATCTCTATGGCATCTCAGCTTTTTGCTCATCGCCTTGCGGCAGAGGATATTGGTGTTTACGAGCTCCGGCCGGGGATAATTCAAACCGATATGACTGGTGCTGTAAAGGAGAAATATGACAGGCTGATACAGGATGGACTTGTTCCCCAGAAACGATGGGGGCAGCCAGCAGATCTTGGTAAAGCAGTCGCCTGTCTCATTAAGGGAGAATTTGCATTCTCTACCGGATCAGTGATTCATGTCGATGGGGCTCTTCATATCCCGTCCCTTTAATAGGTGCAAGGTACATTTTACATACTGGGATGCCTTAACTTCGATAGGGATGATTTTTTCATCATACTGGATCGTACATCTTCATCTTGTTTATTGCTCAGAATTTCAGACTTGTGTCAAAATTCTGTAATTCGATATTACTCAATCCTAACTCTGGTCTACTGCAGTTTGTAGATCGTTTTAAATCTGGTCAAAATGTCATCCAGTGATAATGTTCTGATTCCCAGAGCCTTTAAATCCAATCTGGATTCGAATTGTATTCTTTCAATAAAGAGAATCATGTCATTCTTAATTCTCTGAGAACAATCAATTGATTTTTCCCCGGGAATTAATGGAAATAGTCGGAAAATGTCATTGCGATGTTTTCTAATATCCCTTGAATCAACCCCTTCGTTTTTTTCTTTTCTTGAAGACAAATCCAGCCAGGCTCTGACTTTTAGTGGAATAAGAATTTCTGGACCGACTACCGGCAATCCTGTTATTACTATTGTGTTCTTATGAATGAAATTATAATAATCCGGTTCCAGAATGATTGCTGATAAGCTGGATATCTCATCATCCACTGGTATAGGTGTGAGAGTACAGATAGCCGGGTCTATCGAAAGCGAATCGGGGATTTTAGAGAAGAGTTCAAGCATGAAAGGATATTCACGTTTTTTAGGAGAATGGAATCGATAAAATAGTCTTTTTCCTGTGCTTATTTGGCGGTTTGTATATTCCCCCATGTTTACGAATTCCCAGAATTTCAATGCAAATGCTGAGTCAAAAATTTCGATACAGAGAACAATATCAAGATCTTTTGTTGCCCGGAATTCGGCACCGGCTTCCTCCATTACAATACTTGAAGCTGTTCCACCTATGAGTACATAGCGATTTTCAAAATCTCTGAAAAACTGTCGGAATATATCCAGACCAATTACCATTTCATATCCGCTATCAGTTCATCCAGGGCTTTCTCTATCCTTTCATCATCTGTTGTTTTGAATTTGAGGAAAACCGATAGAGGGTCTGCAACTCCATTTTGAGAAAAAATGTCCGGATTATAGGACCATTTCTCAATAACGAAATCGGTTCCTGTATCTATGGGTGTAATACCATCTGTTGTGGCTAAATAGCTGCTTCTGTTCGATACTGCAAATGTTTTCCGGTAAGGTTCCTGAATCATGGTGTACTTTGAAAGGGCTGACTCCCCGGACAGAACCATATTTATTTTTGGCTTGAAAGGGAGTGTTTCTGAGGATGTTACAGGCGATTTTATTATGTTAAGTACATTTTTCCAGAGCATCTTACCTTTCTGCTCGAAAACAAGGGTCTTCTCTCTACCTTTCTTCTTGATATCGACAACTCCATGAAGTTCAAGCTCTTTGAAAGCTCTTCCAATGGACATTTTTGTCATTCCAATTTGATCCGAAATTTTTGATGGAGAATCACTAATCCAGGATTTATTATAGAGTTTCCCCAGGATAAGGACCTGTGCTGAAGGGCTAACAGTCTGACCCTTTCTTGGTTGGAGTGGGAAAAGTTCTTTCATATCTATCCCTACAAATGGGAGATACAGCTGCTTATCCGGAATGATAAATGGTACTTTTGCCGTGATTAAACGCGTTCTATCCGTTGATGTTAGTCCGGATTTTGAAAAGATAATTCCCCCTTTCCAATATTTTGTAAGTAGTCTGCCGTGTTTTACGATAACCGCCGGAGTTGATTCGTTCGTTTTAGCGATGAAAAGCAGACAATCTAATCCAGCTAATTTGAAGGTGTAAAACATATATTGTTCAGTTAGAAGGAGAGGAAGTTTATCAGATTCATTCCATAGCTGCGGTATTATTGAAAGTCCTAAGCTTTTATCGATGTATGAGGTTATTGACTGAATATAGATGTCCTGTTTTGGTAACATAATATCTGTATAATAACATTGGTTGTGTTACTATGCAAGAATAAAGTTACAAAAAATAAAATCATGGGAACAGTAGGGGGAGACGGGCCATTCAGTATGTAACCAGCAGATAGTATTTTTTTACTGATAGCAGGAAGAAATTGGATGAAAAGCTGGTACAACTGGTATACAAATATACAGATACTCAAAAAATACTATTAAGAGAGGTACGCTTATTTCTAAGAGAGGTGACATTTTCCCTGACGGGTTATCCCATAACATTACCTCAAAAAATGAAAAAAACTGCTGGTCAAAAGAGTTCATATTAGTTATTGTCAATTGATTTTATTATCCTTGCATGCTGATAAAAAAAGATAATGCTAAAGACGCTATAGGTTACTGTTCTGGAGATATAAGCTGATGCAAAAAATGCATATTGATAGATATACACTTTATGGTCTGACAGCTGTATTGCTATGGAGTATGAGTGTTGCACTGGTTCGGAGTATCTCTGAAAAGATAGGACCTTTTACATCTGGTGCAATTATCTATGTAGTCGGCGGTCTGTTTCTTGGATCTCTTCTTTTTAAGCCTAAAACTTTTGCGAAAGAAATACGTAATCTTCCACGTTTATATCTATTTGGCTGCGGTTCACTTTTTGTGATTTATAATTGTGCGTACTATCTTGCGCTTGGTATAGCAGATACCAATTTACAGGCAATGGAAGTGGGTGAATTATGCACTTGTGGCGACATTCCATAACCATATCAATACCTTCAGGCTGAAATTCATCTATTACCCCCCCCCGCAATCTCTTCAGTCGGGCGTTGTGCTGGTGGTAGGGTTTAATGGGTATTCATAAGGGGCGAGTGCTTCGTTTTATGGGGTTTTCTTCTTATCCAGTTTGATTATACCTTTTGGGATATATCGTTTATCATTAGAGTCACCTATAAGGCTGTGGAATAGAGTGATATGAGCTATTTTCAGGGAAATGTTCTCTTTGAGTTCAAATTCATGAACAAACGAGTGAATATCATCAACTTTTAGTGAGTCGGGGATTGAGGTAAGCCATCCCAGGGAAATGTGGGGAATAAAATTTGGCCATTGAGTTTCTGACTCTTTGTCAGGGGAAACCTGCTTCAGTGTGTTGTATAATTCCATTAGCTCAGGTGTTTGCTGAAATCGTGCAATAACAATCCGGGTCTCATCAGTAATTGTGAGCACATCATAGCCAATCATAGGAATCGTAAGCATACCGAAACCTGAAAGAAGTTTGGAATACGTTTTGATGATATCATTTTCTATTTCAATCTTTTGCATGCCTAAGAATCTTAAAGTCATATGATAACGATCAACAGGAACCCAATCTATTGGCACATCTTTAAGGCTCTTCCTGATATATTGTATATCTTCTTTCATTTGGTGTAGTATTGATGAGGATGGATTGCATCCAACGAACATTCTTGCTAACATATTTACCCCGTTCAGATGTAATTTAATTGACAATGATTAAATAGTATATTAATATAATAATTGGAAACAGTCAAGAGAAACAGGAGTGGTTTGTGTACGAGGATAATTTACCCCTTTATGAGCAAGTGAAACGGTTGGTAATGAATAAAATACTTCATGGAGATTACAAACTGAACGAAAAACTGCCACCTGACAAAGACCTCAGTCAGGAGTATAAAGTTAGTCTTATTACAATCAAGAGAGCTCTGGGAGAACTTGTTAAGCAGGGTATTATAACACGTCGCGCCGGTATCGGAAGCGTAGTAGTTATGGGACCTCAGAGTTTCAAGGAGCTGCTTCATTCACAGGGACGGGAACTTGTTTCAAAGATTCTATCCATTGAAGTTGTTGAGCCGAATGAGATGCTGATTAAAGAATTTAGTTTGGATGCTGGAAGTGCTAAACCTTTCTATAAAATTTCTCGATTGCGCTCTCTTGAAGGTGTTCCGGTTACTATTACAGATTCTTATTTACCGGAAGAGATTGGAGAGGAGTTTGTCAAACATGATTTGGAAAACTCATCATTTTATAAACTTATTGCTACCATTCTCGGTAAGCCTATTTTCAAAAATAAAGTATCACTCTCTCCGGTTCTGGTATCAGACAAGCAGGCATCTCTGTTAAAGGTGAAGCCCGGAACACCTCATTTTCTATGGAAAGGGTTAAGTCTGGTTCCATTGGATACTCCCGTGCACCTGGGGGTTGGAGTATACAATGCAGACATGTGTGATTGGGAAATGGTTCTGCAGCAGGGGACAATAGCACGGTGGGTCTTTAGCTAGTTGAATATCATCCGGGAATATATAAAACGAAAACTCGTGAATTGTATCGAATCATTTCTTTCTCACAAATTAATCATATAAGTAAGGGATTATGATGAAGTATAGTATGCTGTTTACCGATATTGATGGGACTCTTCTTTTTTCCGGAGGAAACAAGGGGAAAGATTTTTACCACATAGATCGTGACAACTATATTTCCAGCGGGACACTCAAAAAGCTGGAAGAGATAAAATCCAGAGTCTCTGTTATATGTGCTACCAGCCGCCGATTGAACTCTTATTTGAGATTTGAGAAGTATTTTCTCCCGGAAACGGCAATTCTGGAAGACGGTACATTGATCCGGGATACAAATGGTGAATATGATATTGAATGGTTGGATAGTTTTAGGGATGTTGTTGGTCCGCCTGAATGCCTTTTTGAAAACAGAAGAAGCAAATGTATTCTTTGGGATTTCTATAGAAAGCTCAAGGCAAGGAATCAGGGTAAAGAAGTACCAAATTTTAAGATCAGTGATGATGGGTATATAGCGGCGTTCCTGTTGAGTGTGTCCAAAGAGATCCCCATGAAGAATTATCTTGATGTTTCAGCAGTTCTCAAGGCGCTAAAAATTACCGTACCTCCGGAACTGAGCTGCAGTCTGAACGCAAAATATAATTCTCTCATTGTAAAACCTGCACAAGTGAATAAAAAGCAAGCCGCCTTGTATCTTACTGACAAAATGGGAATTGATTTAGCAAATTGTGCTGCCTGTGGTGATGATTTCAATGATTACGATCTTATTTCTTCTGTGGGGGGAAGGTTCACCCACTCCGGAGCGGTAGGTGGGATCCAATCACTTGTTTCAGAAAAGAGTGATGGATATCTGTCCCCGTACTCCGGGTTTGAAGGGATAGAAGATATGTTGACAGCAATCATAGAGTCCTGAAGTTGCAATAGAATACTTAGCAAAGGAACTTAGATGAATGTATATTTAATTAGACATGGAAAGGTGGATAATCCAAAAGATGTGTTCTATGGAAGATTGCCTGGATATAAGCTTGAAGAGTCCGGAATTCAGGATGCCGAACATGCTGCGAATGAGCTGCAGGGTTTAGATCTTGATGCTGTTTATTATAGTCCCTTAACAAGAACTGAGCAAACAGCTGCTGTAATAGCACAACAGCTTAATATTGATTCCCGGCACTCAGACAACAGGCTGTTGGAGGTAAACACTCCCTATGAAGGTATGAATAATGCGATAGTAAGGGAGAAGGACTGGGATGTGTATACGGGTACTGGGGAAGGTTATGATCAGCCGATTGATGTTCTGCATCGTGTTCAGGGATTTCTTCAGGAAGTGAAAAAGGGAAAACTGCATAAAGCAATTGCTGTCGTGACGCACCGGGATGTTATTGCTGTAATGCTTGCCTGGGTTAATAATGATCCCATAACTCCTAATACTCTTCAGAACTACGAGATTGATCCGGGCTCGGTTTTCAAAATTGATGTTTAGGTGCTAATTCAGCCTACCTGTTTATATTATACAGATACTATCTGAAGGAGAAAACGATGCGGGATAATTCAGCTTTTTTTGAAAAGATTGGTCGTATAGTTCAAAATCTATCTTTCAGGGCTTCAATCCACGATTACTCAAAACTACTGAATAAAACTGAGTTTGATTGTTTTAGCGAGCATGGGTTAAAACTATCTCAAACTACATGGGGGACTCCTGAGTGGGATGAGTTAATAAAAATTATTGAGCCTGTAACTGAGCAGCATTATTCTGTTAATAGACATCATGTAGAGTATTTTTCTGATGGTATTAGCGGGATGGATGCTATTGATGTAATTGAACTGTTTGCTGATTGGTTTGCGAGATCTGGCGGTGATGTTTCAGAGGATCTTATGGAGAAGTGGCTGAAGACTTACCATCTTTCCAACCAGTTTGGTTCTGTTGCTTATCGGAGCTTACGCCTGTTGAGGGATGGTTTGGCTGATTTACCGGTTTCCAATTATCTAAAAGTCAATCAGGAAGAGGTAGGCAGCGGCTCTGGTTTTGTTTCTCATGAGGGGTGGACGCATCTTTCTGATCTGCTTCTGCATAAGCAGGAGGTGTCTCAGTATATCGGAACTATGATTCATGCTTTAATTACTCAGGCGATGCAGCAGAGAACTCCTGAGCTGATTAAGTATACCCCGTATGAGCGTTTGGAAACCGGCGGAGAGGGGATGCAGATAATCGATATGATCATAGTAGTTTTGTATTGGGATGTTTCCTATGGTTTGGATGCGGCGAAGGAGATGGTGAATTCTCAATTTCCTGATCAGGGGTACTCGCAGCAGATTGTTTCTGTTTTACTGCACAGTCTCGACAGATTTTCAGCTTTCTGAGGGCTTCAGGTGTGGATTCTTCACGGAGAAGGATGGGCGATTTATCTGGGGTGATTGGCAGCGGTGAAATATTATCACTAATATTCATGGGATTATTTCTTGACTTTGTTTAAATAGTATAATAATATATTAATTAAATTAAGTTTAGACAATTTAAAGTGTTTCTTCAGAGCTTAGCATCTTTATTGTCTGGTAAAAAGGAGAAAATCAATGAGAAGAGTAGGTAGTGTAGTAATTGTTTTACTGTTTTTTATCTCTTTTGGAGCACTGTTCGCAGGTGGTTCAAATGAGAATGATCAGGCTGTTACAGCAGTGGAGAATCTAGAGGTAACCGTTGGGTTGGTCAATGTTCCCAATATGCTTAGTCCACTTCAGCGTACTTCATTTGTTATGAATATTACGGGTAATATTTTTGACACGCTGATTAAGAGGGATTTCCTTTCCAATGATTCAAATACCGGAACAGGTCTGGTTCCCGGTCTTGCCGCTTCCTGGGAGAATGTTTCTCCTACTGAGATGGTACTGACACTTCGTGATGATGTTCTGTTTCATAATGGTCAGCCGATGACGGCTGAGGATGCTGCGTTTAGTCTTCAGCGATTGTTTGGAGAGACGAAAATGGTTTCTGATGAGCTGACCGCCTCCTTTGAGAAGGTAGAGGTTATCGGAGCCAACCAGATTAAGATAACCACAAAATATTCTGATCCGGCATTGGCGGCAAAGTTGACTTCCCGAATAGGAAGAGTTGTTCCGAAAGACGACTATCTTGAAAAGGGTGATAGTGAATTTGCATTGGCTCCTATAGGAACAGGTCCATATAAGGTAGTTGAATATATTATTGATGAAACGGTTGTTCTGGAATCTTTTGATGAATACTGGGGAGGATCTGTACCCCTGAATAGGATTACGTTTAAAGATGTTCCAGAGCTTGCCGGGCGGATAGCGGGTTTGATTTCCGGTGAATTTGATATTGTTTCCGGTATACCAACAAACCAGAAGCAGATGGTGGATGCGGAGATTGATTTTATAACACGGGAAGTGATTTATGATCAGGTTCAACTGCTTTCTCTTCATGCCGGAAATGGTTCTCCCAGTGAAGATATACGTATAAGAAGGGCTCTTGCCTTAAGTATTGATAGAGATTTTATCAATGAAAAACTTCTTGATGGTGCGGTTTTTATTCCTCAGGGAATGCAGTTCCCGTCACAGGGTGAGTATTATGATGAAACCAGGATTTCCCTGAACAGCTACAATCCTGAGTTAGCAGCAGAACTTCTTGCGGAGGCAGGGTACCAAGGCGAGGAGGTTCTTTTTCAGTATATCGCCGGGATTCCCGCAGGGTTTGACGATGTGGCAATTCTGCTTACGGAGATGTGGCAGGAAGCTGGTATCAATGTGATTCTGAATCCTATTGAGAACTATACCTTGTTTGAATATGACAGGATGAGTATGTATGCAACAAGTAATTATATTGTGGTGCCGGACCCGATTGAACCGTTGTGGACATACTGGGGACCTCAGGGACGTCAGGTTCAGGGAGGAAGATTTTTTCCATCTGAAGAGTTTGTCAGTCTTGGGTTAAAACTGGAAACAGTTCAGTCGTTTGATGAGCGTAAGTCTGTCTATGAAGACCTTCTTGATGAGTTTGATTACTTAGTACCCTGTATTCCGCTCTATATGCCGAGTGAAGTGTACGGGATGCGTAAAGATATTGATTGGACAGGTTTTCCGGATTACACACTCTACTTTGGACCTGGGTCTTTTTCAGTGATAGAATAAACTAGTAGGCAGGTGGTAATAACAAATGGCTTTTCCGGCAGTTCACACTTTTTTCAGGTTTGTCTAACAGAGCTGCCGTAAGTCATTTGTATCCAACCTGTTCGATTTCATTGTTTTGGTGACAGGAGGGTATTCTCCTTCAAATTTATTCCTGAAAGAGGAAGGGTTCATGTCCAGGTTTATTGCATATCGGTTTTTACGGATGCTTATTTCGCTGTTATTGGTTGTTACATTTGTGTTTTTCATTCTGCGTTTAATAGGTGATCCTATGGAGATATTGGTTCCCCCGGATTTTCCCCAGGAGGAACGTGAGCTGCTTCAACAGGAATTAGGTTTGGATAAGCCGATTGTCACGCAGTATGCTATCTATATTAAGAAGATTGTCACGGGTGATTTTGGTAAGTCTTTTGTTAACAGAAGGCCGGTTATTAAGGTGATTGGGGAACGGGTTCCAAAGACTCTTCTTCTTGGTGGGTGTTCATTTCTTTTTGCCCTGGTGTTAGGTGTTCCTTTGGGTATTTTGTCTGCGTTAAAACGGGGTAAGTTTTTTGATCATATTTCCTCGGTTGTCTCTGTGTTTTCTTATAGTTTGCCGAACTATTTTCTAGGTATTCTGTTAATTCTCTTATTTTCAATTTTCCTGAGATGGCTGCCGTCATCCGGCTCAGGTGGGTTCAATCACCTCATATTGCCGGTGATTACTATGGGTACTGCCATAGCTGCCAGAATTTTCAGGTTTTCCCGCTCTTCAATGCTTGAGGTACTTAATCAAAAATACATTTTGGCTTCAAAAACACGGGGAATCAGCTGGTTTAGAACGGTTTTTTTCCATGCTTTACCCAATGCGTCGATTCCAATTGTCACTATAATCGGGTTTTATTTTGCCCTGATCATCAGTGGTTCTGCGGTAGTTGAAACGGTGTTTGGCTGGCCGGGTATCGGGCGGTTGCTGGTCTCATCAATTACTAAGAGGGATTTGAATGTCGTTCAGGCTTTAGTGGTGATTATTGGTGTTGCGGTTGCTGTAGGAAACTTCATTATTGATTTGCTGTACGGGGTATTGGATCCACGGATCAGCATTTCAGGGAAAAAGGGGTAGGGGTAATGGGTAAGAGCAATGCTCCCATCCAGCAGGTTTCGTGGAAGAATATTGTTATTCCGGAAGCTGTGAGAAAGAAGATAAAGAAGCGGAGCCGCAGTGCCGGTTTTAAGAGGTTTTCTGTTGTTCTGGCTATAGGGTTTCTCTCAATTGTTATTATTACTTCTCTGTTTGGTGAAATTCTGGCTCCTTATAATTATGCTAAGCCGGATGTTGAGCATAAACTGGCTGCTCCGTCGTTTCTCCCTGTTGATGGGAAGACTTTTATTTTCGGTACAGATCAGTTGGGACGGGATTTGCTTAGCAGGATAATTATTGCAACCCGAACTACGGTTATTGTGGCAATTTCGGGAGCGGTCTTTGGGGCGGTTGCGGGTATTGTTTTGGGGTTGGTCTCTGCTCACTTTCGGGGGTGGGTCGAAAATAGTATTATGCTGATTGTTGATGTGCAGAGTTCTCTTCCCTACATTATTTTTGCCATGGCGGCAATTGCGGTTTTTGGTAATGCTCTTTCAGTGGTTATTATTGTTCTGAGTCTTTCCAGCTGGCCTCAGTTTGCCAGGTTGACGAGGGGTATTGTGCTTTCGGAAAAGGAGAAGGGGTATGTTACTGCTGCAAGAGCTCTGGGTATTCCTACCGGTATAATTTACCTGAAGCATATTATGCCTAATATTGTGAGTATTTTGATCATTCAGTTTTCCATTTCCCTCCCCAGTATGATTCTGCTGGAAACTTCACTGAGTTTTCTGGGTTTGGGGGTGGTATATCCGATGACAAGTTTGGGAGCCATTCTTGGTGGCGGCAGGGTGTATCTTATGTTCGCTCCATGGTTGGCAGTTATTCCCGGCATCATTATTTCTCTTTTTACGCTATCTGTCAGCGTGCTTGGAAATGCGCTGCGGGATAGAACTAATCCTGAGAGCTAGGAGAGAGGTTGCGAATGGATGTTTTATTAAAAATGAGGAATATAAGTATCGCTTTCATTGCTGGTAACGGTTTTTCGCAGGCGGTTAATGGTATTTCATTTGATGTTCTCAAAAACGAGACTTTGGGTATTATCGGGGAGAGCGGAAGCGGTAAGTCGTTATCCTGTCTTTCGATCATTGATCTGCTGCCGGAAACGGCTTTTATTAATTCCGGCAGTATTGTGTTCGACGGTAAGACGGTTCTGCATGGGAAGGCATTATCCCGGAGTGAGGTGGTAAACCGGGGGATTGGATTTGTGTTCCAGGAGCCAAAAAGTACGTTAAATCCGGTTCGTTCTATTGGTTCTCAGCTTAATGAGGTGATTCGGAGTAATTTTCAGTTATCCCATTCTGCTGCCAGGGTTCGATCAATTGAACTTTTGCGGGAGGTGGGGATTCCTGAACCGGAGGAGCGTCTGAGTGCCTATCCGCATCAGCTTTCCGGGGGTATTGCCCAGCGTATTGGTGTCGCTATGGCTCTTGCCTGTAAACCGAAGCTGTTGATTGCCGATGAGCCTACAACGGGGCTGGATGTGACTATTCAGGCACAGATTTTGGAATTGTTCAAGGATCTGAAGGTACATACGGGTATGTCCATGATTTTGGTTTCACACGATATGGGGGTGATTGCTGAAACGGCAGATAGGGTAATTGTTATGTATGCGGGTTCTGTTGTTGAGAAGGCGAGGGTGATTGATTTGTTTGATCGGCCTCTGCACCCGTATACGCAGATGCTGATGCAGATTCATCAGGAAGGTGATGTTGAGTCGTTCAGTAATCCTTCAGTAAGTCAGCAGGCCGGCGGCTGCTGTTTTGCTTCCCGGTGCTATTTGGCCGGGGAGTGCTGTTTTCAAGAGAGTCCACCTCTGATTGATTATAAGGAGGAGCATTATGCAGCGTGTTTTTTCATCCCCTGATTCTGGTTCTTCTCTTGATAATGAGTATTTACTGGAGGTTAAGCATGTTTCAAAATCTTTTGGTTTGCCGAAGACAAAGTTGTTCCAGAAGCAGAAGCTGCTGCATGCGGTGAATGATGTTTCCTTAAGGATTCGGGAGGGTGAAAACTTCGGTTTGGTTGGGGAAAGTGGTTGTGGAAAATCAACTATTGGGCGTCTTATCTTAAATCTGGATGTTCCTTCGAGCGGTGAGGTGATTTTTAATGGGGATTTTGTGCATACAAAACGGGGTAAAGAGCTGAAGTTTTTTAGAAAATCGATGCAGCTTATTTTCCAGGATTCACTGGATGCACTAAATCCCAGACGGACTATTTTTTCCCAGCTTGATGAGGTTCTGCGGGTTCATAATGTGTCCCGCGACAGGGCTGTGAGGCGTGGTATTATTCTTGATTTGCTTGAGTCTGTTGATTTGTCGGAGGATGTGTTAACCCGGTATCCTATTCAGTTATCCGGTGGTCAGCGGCAGCGGCTTGTGATTGCCAGGGCTTTACTTCTTCATCCGAGGATGGTTATTTGTGATGAGCCGGTAGCTTCGGTTGATGTGTTTCTGCAAAGTCAGATTGTTAAGCTGTTGAAGTCGATGCAGGTTGAGAGGGATATTACTTATTTGGTTATTTCCCATGATCTTCATTTGGTTCATGATATTTGCCAGCGGATTGCTGTTATTTATTTGGGTAAGATTGTTGAGACTTCGGGTTGTGATTTGCTGTTTGATCAGCCGAAACATCCGTATACCCGGTTTTTGCTTGGTTCTGTTCCTGTTAAGAATCCAAAGCTGCGTGCAAACAGGGAGTTGCTGGAAGGTGATGTTCCCAGTCCGATTAATATTCCTTCAGGCTGCAGTTTTCATACCCGATGTCCGCAAAAAATGGATGTTTGTTCAAGGATAGAGCCTGAGCTGCTTTCGTATGATAATGGGTGCAGGGTTGCGTGTCATCTCTATACAAATCAGCATTTGATTGATGTTTAACTCTGATTATTTTTGTCTGATTTCTGTGATGTATAAGGTGGGGGGGGCTTCGTTTGACGGGGTTTTCTCCTTTTTTTCTCTATTAATTTGCTATTTTGGGAATTCCACGGTAAAATTTATTTCAAGATGTAATGAGATGATAGTTCCTCTTTAAACGGTTCCAGATGAAGTTAAGTGTGATCAGTATGTTTCGGCTGCGGTTATTACTGGCTTCTTATATGGGGCTTTTTTTTACGCTTATGGGGATAAGTGAGGGGAGAGGTGTGTTCTTTGAAATAAGACTAATTATATAAAATTGATTTAAATGGTATTTGTAGAACAATTGTTTACTGTAATTATAAGTAAAATGATTGTAAGGATTGAACGGGAGGTCAAAATGTTTGGTGATTTTTGGTGGGTGTTCGTTGTAATTGGAATATTTTTAATGGTAATGGAAATTTT
>JABMQR010000035.1 GCA_013202335.1 Bacteroidota bacterium | reverse complement strand
TGAACAACTGCAAGCTCTATTGAAAAGGGCGAGAAGTTTGATGCCCGAAGCTGATTATCAAGTGATAAAAGGGCTGGCAGAGACCATTGCCTTTCTTAGTCATGCTGTGGATAACAAGAACACATCTATTAAAAGACTGCTCAAGCTTTTGTTCGGAGCTGAGACAGAAAAGACATCAAAGGTAACGAAAAGAGACAAATCTAAAAATAAAAAGACCGGTAAGAAAAAGAAGAAAAAAGGCCATGGTAAAAACGGTGCTTCAGCATATACCGGCGCGGAAAAAATCGAAGTCCCCCATGAAACCCTCAAACATAAAGATCCCTGTCCTGTCTGTGAAAAAGGCAGGGTATACGACACCACTGATCCTGGTCTGATTGTCAGGGTGACAGGGAACGCGCCATGTTCCGGAAAAGTATATGAGCTTCAGAAGCTGCGCTGCAATCTCTGCGGCGAAGTATTTACAGCCAAGGCCCCTGATAATGTTGGAGAGGAAAAATATGATGCTGCATCAGGGGCGATAATAGCGCTTTTAAAATACGGAAGCGGGTTACCGTTCAATCGACTGGAGCAGCTCCAGGCCTTGCTTGGCATACCGCTTCCATCATCGACCCAGTGGGAAATAGTGGAAGCGGTTGCCGACAAAATACATCCTGTTTATAGAGAATTGATACGTCATGCCGCCCAGGGGGATATCATCTATAATGATGATACGGTAATGAAAATCCTGGAGTTGATGAAGGAACAGGATGAAGACCATACCCGAAAGGGGATGTATACATCAGGTATTGTGTCCACAGTCAATGAACTGAAGATTGCATTGTTCATTACTGGCCGCAATCATGCCGGTGAGAACCTGGAAAATGTACTGGCCGAACGGAGTGAAAATTTGCCTACTCCAGTTCAGATGTGTGACGCTCTGTCACGGAATGTGCCAAAGAATTTCAAGGTCATCCTAGCAAACTGCCTTGCACATGCCAGGCGAAGGTTTGTCGATGTGGAATGGAACTTTCCTGATGAATGCGCGTACGTGCTTGAAACTTTGGAGCAGGTTTATAAAAATGATGGGGTTGCAAAGCAGCAGAATATGACCCCGACACAGCGGTTGGAATATCATCAGGCAAAAAGCGGTCCGTTGATGGATAATCTTAAGGTCTGGCTGAGCCAGCAGTTTGATGATAAAAAGGTGGAGCCGAACTCAGGTTTGGGCCAAGCTGTTTCATATATGCAAAAACACTGGAAAGAGCTGAAACTGTTTTTACGGGAGCCCAAGGCCCCGCTCGATAACAACTTATGTGAACGGGCGTTAAAAAAGGCAATTCTTCATCGCAAGAATTCCATGTTTTATAAGACCCTGCATGGTGCTTATATAGGCGATCTGTTCATGAGTCTGATTCATACCTGCAATCTTTGCAAGGTCAATCCCTTTGAATATTTCAAAACACTTCAGAAGCACTCATCGGAATTATTCGCTCATCCTGAAAAATGGCTGCCCTGGAATTATAAGGAAGCCATCCAATCTGACGATTAATCTCACTCTCGCAGATTTGCTAATTTAAGTTGTTTGCCTGACTGAAATGCTGAAAAGATAAGCGGGCAGCGCTGACTACCATTTGAAAACAGTTTTTTGGATTTACACTTGCTTGCCGAAAGGACACAGTAAGCTGAATCCCGCAATTGATTATTTATTATATTTTTCTTGCTCAAAAACAAAGAGCAATACTACGGAAATGGTCTATAACTCTGGAATAATATCCTGTGTATCCTGTTATCCTGTCAAATATTTTTCGTGTGGTGAAATGTTACAAAATAAGCTTATCATAAAATGGTGACGCAACAACTAGATCCATAATCTGATCCCAATGATCACTACCGGATGACTTGAATTTTAATCGTTTAGCCTCAAGAAGTTCATCACGAATATGTGGGGTTATATTCTCTAAATGTGGATGTTGGTTGACAGGGGTGATTTGAGCTTGTTTTCCACGATACACCATAGTGCCAAAGGATAAGGTATCATTCGGGTTGAAATTTACAGCACCATCAAGAACAGCAACCTTTGTAATCTTCTTGGAGGGAGAATAGTAAACGCAAAAAGTAGTACCTTTAACTCGGATTGTAGCTGTTGGAGTCGTCACTATACATTTATCCAATCCCTTTTGTGATTTTGCTGATTTTGTATCAATTATTTGGCATAATAGCTCCCCGCAATTTAAGGCAATGTTAACATTTTTATGTTTTCTTTTGATTTGCTCAAGCTTTATTAAAGAATTTTTATTAATCCGGAAAGCAGCAACACCTTCTACCATCAAATCTATAAAAGCGTGTTCCTCTGTTTTTATTAAAGCACCGGAACCGATTCTAGATCCTTTCCGTAAAGGAATCCATTTTGACTTTCTATGGTAAGATTTGCCATTTTTAGATTTTACATCGAAAGGATATTGTATTTTATACTGGGCTAAAACCTTACCTGAAATATTATTTATGGTACAGTCTCTTCCAGGAAGACCTTTTTTTATATGTGCAGAGGCAATCATAAAAAAAGGCAAAATTACAAAAAGTGTCACACCTACTACTGTGTAAAATAAGCTTCTAGGGTTCATCATTTATTCTTTTTTTATCTAATATTGATGGATTTCTGCATAATACAATATTCCTTACTTAAACAATTTAGTTACGAATCAGAAATAAGGTCAGCACAACAAGAGATGCTTCACAATGGAAGCTGATTAGATATAGAGGACAGGTTTAAAATAGAAAATTATGTAAAATACTGTATCATAAGAAAGTTTTCGTGTCAAAAAAAGATGTCGCAGGATATAGATGGTGAGTTGGATTAAGGTTGCAAAAGGTTGTCAGAAAAATATTCGGAATCACAATATATGGAATCAAGAATAAAGAGTGTGGCTTACTGATTGATTTGCATTTTGTACAGGAAGCTTTCATTTATTATGTATTGTCTTATTTTCTATAAAAAGCAATAAAGCGACACAATTTGTTGAACATAGCTTGTTTAAAATCAAACGATTATAATGAAAGGTGTTGTCAATATGTCGCATTTTTTATGGATTTATTTTAATTGAAACTGAGTCGCTCCCCGTAGATCCATGGCTATCAGTGGCGATAAGGGTGATTGTGTGAGTTCCTTCAGAGAGGCTGTTAACAGCGCCGAGAAAGTAGCCAATTTTCAAGGGTAAAAAAGTACCCCACAAGCAAGGGTTTTAATTCCCCACCTGAT
>JABMQR010000034.1 GCA_013202335.1 Bacteroidota bacterium | reverse complement strand
TTGAGGAGTATAAATTGACCGGAAGCCGGTGGGTTATCTCATTGATAAACCTATTTAAACAAAAGAATTATTCGAATAAAAAACTTGTTCACATTTTATAGTGAATATTTCTTTGCTAATTTCTTTCTACCCGTAGATTTCCAGCTGGTAGAATCCCACCGGCTTCCGGTCAGTTGAAAAACAATTGAATACCATGCAGGAATATCTGCAAATAACAGCCGATTTATATATGATCTGAATTCAATTTGTACTTCCATCTCCCTGTTTTATATAACAGATATATCCCCACTGCAACGCCCACATTGGATATACACATTGCCCACCAGATTCCTTCCGGACCTAACCCTGCTGTTCTTGATAAAAGAAATGAAAGAGGAACTCTCAAACCCCATAACCGAATAATATTAAAAACCATTGTTGGTTTTGTATCACCACCACCCTGAAATGCGCCGCTATACACGGTAAACAGTGAAAAAAACACTACAGAAAGTGACACAATCCTGAATAGCTGTGAACCATACGCAATAACATCACTCTCGTTAATAAAAAACTTTGTCAAATAGTTGCCATAAAAAAAGGTAAATGCCATGCTTGCTATAATAAATAGAGAAATTGATACAGCACCATATTTAACTGCTTTAACTGCTTTTTCAGGCTCTTTTGCCCCCAGCTGCTGCCCAACAATTACTGCAGTTGCCTGGCTGATACCCTGTGCAGGCATATTAAACAACCCTATTATCCTTCCTCCAATACCAAAAGCAGCTATGACTGGTGTACCGAATGTATTAACGATGCCTTGCAGCACTGAAAAACCAAGTGCTGAAATGCCCCCTCCTATAGCAGAAGGAAGACCAATTTTAAGTATGAGTCCCCATGCTTTGCGTTCAGGTTTTATATACTTTAGCCTAATCCGCAGACCTTTATTACCAAAAAACAGAATATACAGCGCAATAATCATACTCACAAAACGTGCAATTACCGTTGCTATTGCAGCTCCAGCCACACCCAACTCCGGAAATGGTCCAAGTCCAAAAATAAGCAGCGGGTCGAGAACTATATTTATAACTACGGTAATAATCTGTATTTTTAACGGGGTAACACTATCCCCTACGCCCTGAAGAGTTGCCCGGAGAACAAATGACATAAACATGAATGGCATCCCTAAGAAAATAATCCGTAAATAAATTGAAACATTTTCAAATATATTTTCCGGAACCTGTAATGCCTTTAACAACATATTGGATCCTGTCAAACCGGCTATCATAATTAAAACAGAGAGTATAATCATCATTAAAAAGGTTTGACTCACATAGAAATCAACTTTTTCCTGGTCATTTTTTCCTTTTGCCTGTGATATCAATGTAGTTCCCGCCATGGAAAAGCCAGACCCAAAAATAATCATAAAAAAAACTATACTGAAACTTACCGAAGGCGCGGCCAGGGCTTCTGAACCCAATTTCCCCAAAAAGTACGAATCTACAAGATTGTAGAGCATTTGCAGCAAATTTGCTCCCATAATGGGCAGGGCAAGTGTCAGGAGTTTCCGTAGAAGTTGTTTGTTTTCAATTTGGGGTAAAATAGGAACTCCTTCATCAAATAGTTAGTTCAGTAAATATTACAGTATGTGGTAGTTAATAGATAATTTATTGAGATTACACGATATTAAAAGAGTAGACAAGCAGTTCCGGAATAGTTGTTATAGATGTGTGGCACAAGTGTTTTTTTTATGATAACATCCCTTAAATTATGTGAAATTACAACTTTTAATTTCGGAGACAAAAGTATGGATAAGATTATAGCCGGTGAAGAAGTTTCAAAAAATTTTATTGAGCGTATTATAGAAAAAGATATTGAAAACAATGTTGTTCCAAATGGTATTGTCACCCGGTTCCCACCTGAACCAAATGGATATCTTCATATTGGCCATGCAAAAGCATTCTGCCTTAATTTTGGCGTTGCAAAAAAGTATGGAGGTGTCTGCCATTTGCGATTTGATGATACAAATCCTGCTAAAGAAGAGATCGAGTATATGGAGTCCATAAAGAGAGACATAGCATGGCTTGGATTCCAATGGGAACCACACGAATATTTTGCCTCAGATTATTTTACTGCTATATTTGAAATAGCTGTTGATTTCATTAAACAAGGAAAAGCTTATGTAGATACGCTTACCCCAGAACAGCTGCGTGAATATCGCGGAACTCTTACGCAACCAGGTAAAAATAGTCCTGACAGAGATCGTACAATTGAAGAAAATCTTAAGCTTTTCGAAGAAATGAAAGATGGGAAACACCCTGATGGGAAAATGATTCTTCGTGCAAAAATTGATATGTCATCACCAAATCTCAATATGCGCGACCCCACCCTTTTCAGGATAAAGAAAATTGATCATCATCGTACTGGAGATACCTGGAGTATCTACCCTATGTATGATTTCACCCATCCAATCTCTGATGCAATTGAGGGGATAACCCATTCTCTCTGCTCTTTGGAATTCGAAGACCACAGACCGCTTTATGACTGGGTTGTAAAGAATTCCGGATTAAAAGCAACACCTCATCAGTATGAGTTTGCAAGATTAAACCTAACTTTTACCATTATGAGCAAGAGATTACTGCTGCAGTTAGTACAAGAAGGACATGTCTCTGGATGGGATGATCCACGAATGCCTACAATTTCCGGTATGCGCAGAAGGGGGGTTTCTCCTGATGCAATTCTCGATTTTACCGAAAAAATTGGTATTGCCAAAGCAAATAGTGTCGTTGACTATGCGCTTCTTGATCACTGTGTACGGGAAGACCTGAATGCAAAAGCTCTCAGGATCATGGCTGTCCTGGATCCATTAAGAGTAATAATCGATAATTACCCTCAAGATGGTGAAGAGTGGTTTGAGGCTGACAATAATCCGGAAGACCTTGCTGCGGGCACAAGAAAAATCCCCTTCTCAAAAGTTTTATATATTGAGAAAGATGATTTTATGGAAACCCCGCCTAAAAAATATTTCAGACTTTCCCCCGGTAAAGAGATTCGTTTAAAACATGCATACTATATTACCTGTACAGATGTAGTAAAAGAGGGAGATACGATTACTGAGATTCACTGTACCTATGATCCTGAATCTAAGGGCGGCAGCACACCTGACGGTCGTAAAGTCAGAGGAACAAGCCACTGGGTAAGTGCATCGCATTCAGTTGATTGTGAAGTCCGTCAATACGACCGGTTATTTACCGCTGAAATCCCCGGAAGCAGTACAGGAAATTTTCTTGATGATATTAACCCGGATTCATTGAAGATCCTGAAGGGCTGTAAAGCAGAGAGTATAATACGTGATTTATCTCATAAACAGCATGTTCAATTTCTCAGAACGGGTTATTTTTGTATCGATTCAGAGGACTCCAGTTCAGATTATCCCGTTTTCAATCGAACAATACCATTAAGAGATTCATGGGAAAAATTGAAGAAAAAAATGGGAATAAAATAAGTAAATTTTTAGGTTGCTACCTACTGTTTACTTATCACCCAGCACTTGTGGGGCAATCTTTTCTTCGAATAACCAGGAGGAATTGTGTCATAGGTGATTTCGTTTATCGTGAGGTCCTTTAATAATTGTTTCTGAAGTTTGAAATTACTGAGATTAGTTGAAAATAAAACCGACCCGTCTTTATGCAAAAGCCGACAACAATGTCTAATGTATTCTGCATGATCTCTCTGCACATTAAAGGTTTTGTCCGTTTTCCTGCTGTTTGAGAAACTTGGCGGATCAAGAATTATTAAATCATATTTATCCTTCTGCTTTTCAGCCATATCAAGGAAGTTTTTGCAATCATCCTGAACAAACCGAAAAGTTTCAGACAATAATGAATTGATTTTCATATTCTCTTCAGCCCAGTGCAGGTATGTTCCTGAGAGATCAACGGAGACAATTTCACTCGCCCACCCTGCAGCTGCATAGACGCTAAAAGAACCAGTATAACAGAAAAGATTAAGAATAGACTTCCGGGCTGATTCCTGCATAACAAGTTCACGTGTTACTGAATGATCAAGGAAAAGACCGGTATCACTGTATTGACCAAGATCAACCATAAATTTTAAACCATTTTCTGAAACTATCACCTGTTTAGGCGGCTGATTAGTTTTCTCATGCTGCTGGTGATTTTGTAATTTTCCACGGAATTTATAATTCACATCTTTCCTGCTGACATACATCATAGAAGCTGCTGCATCGCACAAAGATTCAGGGGTGACTTTATCATCATCCTGTGTTAAACCATAGTCTGTTATAAGGACTTTTCCATTAAACACATCAACAGTAACGGGAATCTCATGGATGTTTTGATCGTATACACGCATACAATTTGTTGACACTGGAGTATATATTTGCCGAAGCTCCTGAAAATTTCTTTTTAGCAGTTTGCCAAAATCTTTTAATAAATAGCTCATATATTTGCCTTTTTCACTATAATCATTTATTATACTGACTATATATGATGTTGTGCTAAATGTACAACATTGGACTTTTTCAACTGAGGGTTTTTGTCCTCAGTTATTTGTAACGGGATATTTTTTATAAAAATATGTATCTCGTAATGCAAAATTATTACATAATACAGGGGGATAATAATGGATCAGGAGACACAGGACTTTCTCAACTCCCTGGAGCAGGAAAACGGCGGACAAATCATTTTCAAAACGTATGCTGTTCTAATCGGACTTAGCAATGGAAAAAGTATTAATCTTGGCGGGCTGTTATATGTAATAAATAACACTTTATATTTCGAAGATTTTGAGAAACAAGGAGGACTTTTTGGTCTGATTACTTCCAAGAAAAAGAAAGCTTACAAAAAATATAAAACGAGTATCGATATCAGCTCTGTTGATAATCTTTACTCAGTAAGAATTACTGCAGCTAAAGCAGCTGTAAACGGCAGATTATCTCAAGATCAGCTGCAGCCGGTAAAAGGCTTACAGAAAAAACTATTTCAAACAGCTGTCTATCTATCAAGATCCGGTGAACCGGGGTGGCTGCTTGAAGTAATTGATGATAAAGCATTTATAAATATAATTAAGGAGCAAATATGAAAGCATTTAAAGCTTATGACATTCGTGGTATCTATAATAAAGATTTTAACAAGGAAGATGTCTATAAAATTGGTTATTTCATTCCAAAACTTCTTAAAACCGATAAAATACTTATTGGTCGTGATGTCAGAACTACTTCAGATGAGGTCTTTGCATATTTAAGCAAAGGGATAAATGATGCAGGAGCTGATGCGGTGTCCATCGGCCTTGCAACAACTCCAATGGTCTATTATGCAACTTCCAAACTTGGATTTGATGGATCTGTCCAGATTACCGCCAGCCATAATACAAAAGAGTATAACGGCTTAAAAATCTCGAAAACCAATTCACTTCCTGTTGGTTCTGACTCAGGACTTCAGGAATTGGAAAGCATGTTTCGAACAATGGATGTAGTTCCGGTACCTGCGGATCAGCGTGGAGTTGTTTCAGAGATAGATATTAAACCTGATTATTTAGCGTTTCTCAATAAATATGTGCTGAAAAACAGCAATTTAAATCTTACCATTGACTGTTCTAACGGTATGGCTGTTCTCCTCATCAAAGACTTGCTAGGAGATACCCCCAATTATTTATTTGACACCCTTGACGGGACCTTCCCAAATCACGAACCAAACCCTCTTGAAGAAGAAAACGTTATTCCATTAAAAGAGGCTGTCATTGCAAATAAAAGTGATCTGGGAGTTATTTTTGATGGTGATGCTGACCGGGTAATGTTTGTTGATGAAAACGGAAGATTTATCCAGCCGGATATTATTACCGCTGTCCTTGGTGATTTTTTGTTGAAAGATGAGACAGGATGGGTACATCAGGATATAAGAACTTCACGCTCCACTACTGAACATCTTGAAAAACTAGGAGCCAAAGTAAATACCTGGAAAGTTGGTCATTCATTTGCAAAAAATAAATTACGTGAACTTAATGCAATATTCGGTGGTGAACTGTCCGGACATTACTACTTTAGAGATTTTTTCTTTTGCGACTCTGGAATGCTGGCATGTCTTATAGTTCTGCAGGTAGCGAATGAACTAAAAAACAAAGGAATCTCTTTCTCCACCTATATAGATTCTATAATTTCCTATGCAGCTTCAGGTGAGATTAATTTTAGAATTGAACAGAAAGAAGAAGCAATGGAAAAACTCAAATTAGTTTTTTCAGAGAAATATGATGTCCTGAACATACTCGATTTTGATGGTTACAGATTAGAATTTGAGGATTGGTGGTTTAGTGTTAGATCTTCAAACACTGAACCCTATTTACGCCTTGTTGTTGAAGCAAAAACTCAGAAAACTCTTGAAATCTATCTGGCAGAAATTAAGGCTGTTCTCAAAGCTTTTGAATAGAAATCCAATCTGGGTGGGACAAACAGTTTCTTCTTTAAATTAGCAGAAGTTTTTGATTCATATTTATTAAAATCCAAAACTTCAAATCTATAATTACATTTAGCAAGGATATAATTATGAGAGTACTACTTTTTGGCGGCGCAGGCTATATTGGGACACATGTAGCACTGGCATTCATTAATCGTGGTGATACTGTTGGTATTTATGATAATCTCTCCTCGGGTTTCAAGGAAAATCTTTTACCGGAATCAACATTTTATCAAGGAGATATACTTGATACGACACGTTTGGATGAGGTTCTTAAATTAGGTTGGGATGCTGTTGTACATCTGGCCGCATTCAAGGCTGCAGGCGAGTCTATGACGAATCCTTCTAAATATTCAGTTAATAATATAACCGGATCTCTTAATATCATTATTGGCTGCACAAATAACAATATACAGAATTTTGTACTCTCCTCCTCTGCTGCTGTCTATGGTGAACCGGCATACATTCCCATTGATGAAAATCATCCAACAAATCCGGAAAATTATTATGGGTATACTAAGTTAGCTGTTGAACGGCATCTTGAATGGTACAGCAAACTTAAAGGATTGCATTATGCATCACTTCGGTACTTCAATGCTGCAGGATATGATCCTGACGGGAAAATGACCGGTATCGAACGGGATCCTGCAAACCTGATCCCTATTATTATGGAAGCTGCTGTTGGTAAAAGAAAATCTCTTCTTATTTTTGGTGATGATTATGATACACGAGATGGAACAGGAGTTCGGGACTATGTACATGTTACAGATTTAGCAGATGGTCATGTAAAAGCTGTAGATTATATAATAGCAAAAAACAAAAACCTCACTGTTAATCTGGGAAGTGAACAGGGACTTAGTGTTCTGGAACTTCTTAATGAGTCAATAAAAGTGTCCGGCAGAGATATTCCCTCAGAAATAACTGCCCGCAGGCCAGGAGATCCTGCAGGTCTGGTAGCATCGTCCGCAAAAGCTAAGGAACTACTGGGATGGGAACCAAAATTCAGTACAATCGAATCTATTATCAGCACCACATGGGCATTGTACAAAAAAGAATTTTTATAGAGAAAATCGTTCAGGATATACCGTTTTAAACAATTGTATTTTATATACTAGGAAAATATAAGATATTTATTGACAATCATACTCTATTTGTGTAGATTGTCATTCGTTCAGTGAATTAAAGATTACTTTGTTCATTGGAATTCTTTCCCCTGTAGCTCAGCTGGTAGAGCGGGTGACTGTTAATCACTAGGT
>JABMQR010000033.1 GCA_013202335.1 Bacteroidota bacterium | reverse complement strand
CTCAGCAGCAGCCTCTATTTGTTTGATAAGTATTTCATTACTGCCATCAATGTCCAAGCCGAAATCTGTCAATACCGCCGTATATCCATCAAGAAAAAAGATTGATGGTAAACGTTCTTTGCAGAATCCGCATCCAATACATTTTTCCTGGTTTATCTCTATTTTCACGTTAAATCATCCTCTTCTTAATTGAAAATACTCATGAAAAATAAGGAAATCAAGGTTTAATAATTTATTTTGTTGACAAAACTCTTCTTTATCGTGTATGTTTCTGTTTATAGAAGCGTTACTATAAGTAGAAACGCTGGGGCTAATAAAAAACACTAGTGAATAGTGCATTTATGCACCGAGTACAAACGGAGGGACACATGACAAAAGCAATTCTAAATCAGAGCGACATACCGCGAAAATGGTATAATCTCGCAGCAGACCTACCTAATCCTCCTCTTCCCTATCTGGGTCCTGATGGAAAACCGGTAACCCCCGAGATGATGTCAGCTATTTTTCCAATGGCCCTAATTGAGCAGGAGATGAGCCCTCAGGCAGAGATTGATATTCCGGGAGAAGTTCTCGATGTGCTTACAAAATGGCGTCCTTCACCCCTTCACCGTGCGGTAGCACTTGAAAAAGCATTGGGTACACCAGCAAAAATATTTTATAAGAATGAATCTGTATCACCTGCCGGTAGTCATAAACCGAATACAGCAATTGCCCAGGCCTATTATAATAAGAAGGCTGGAGTTAAGCGGCTGACTACAGAAACCGGGGCCGGACAGTGGGGAAGCGCACTTGCATTTGCCTGCAGTCAAATGGATCTCGAATGTAAAGTTTTTATGGTTCGAATCAGTTTTGATCAAAAACCCTACCGAAAGGTTATGATGCAGACTTGGGGAGCAGAATGTGTTCCCAGTCCCAGCATGGAGACACAGGCTGGAAGGGATGTTCTTGCTGCAATGCCGGACACCCCGGGAAGTCTGGCTATAGCCATAAGTGAAGCCGTTGAACAGGCAGTTACTGATAAGTCGGGTTTAACAAAATATTCACTTGGGAGCGTTTTGAACCACGTTATGCTGCATCAGACTATTATTGGGCAGGAGACTAAAAAACAGCTTGAAATGTTCGGCATAAAAAAACCGGATGTAGTTATTGCCTGTTCAGGAGGTGGAAGTAATTTTGCCGGTCTCGCGTTTCCTTTTATGCGTGATAAAATTAATGGTGCTGATATTGATATTATTCCTGTTGAGCCTGCCTCCTGTCCAAGTCTGACGAAAGGAAAATTCCTCTATGATATTGGTGATATGTCGGGCATGACCCCATTGATGGCAATGTACTCTCTTGGACATACCTTTATTCCTGAACCGATTCATGCAGGTGGTCTGCGTTATCATGGAATGTCTCCTCTTGTATCACAAGCGGTCGTGGAAGGACTTGCTTCACCGGTAGCTATCGATCAGATTGAGTGCTACGAGGCAGCAATGCTTTTTGCCAAGACAGAGGGACTGATTGTTGCCCCGGAGACCAGCCATGCTGTTGCCGGTGCGATACGCGAAGCTCTTAAGGCAAAAGAAGAGGGAAAAGAGAAGACTATCGTTTTTGGATTGAGCGGACATGGACTCATGGATTTAAAAGGCTATCAATCTTATATGGCAGGTGAGCTGACCAGTCATGTTCTTCAGGATAAAGAAGTTGAAGGGCTTCTCTCAGATGTAAAGGGATTCCCCACAGCAGAGGTGAGAAGATCAGGTAGATGGAACTAATTATTGACTAGAAATTTTTGTGAAGTTTTTTGATAATTTATAAAAATGGGTAACCTCCTTTTTGATACACTTTTTTCATTAGCTGCGGTTTTGGCCGCAGCTTTTTTTCATGCATAAGGGTATCATGGGGTCTCCTGCTCTTCCTCCTCCACAATTTCCCAGAAAGCACGTACTAACGGAGAAGTGAGTCTTTTTCTGGACAGACATAAACCTACCGTATAAGGCTGCAGTTTGGGAGAAATATCCAGCACTGCAATTTCTGATTCAAAGCTGCTTTTTTCCAGTACCAGACGAGGTACAACTCCTACACCGCATCCAAGTCTGACCATCGCCAGAATTGCTTCATGACCCGAAACTTCGGCATATATATCAGGTTTTAGTCCTTTCTTTCTGAACCAGGAATCAACTCTCTGCCGGGATAGTCCCTGTTCTGAAAGTACCATCGGCAGTTGTCCCCAATCAAGATTACCGTTTTTAACCATATCAGCTGTTTCGCAGTGAATAATCGGTGCAATAAAAACAAGATCTGTGGTAGTTATGGTTTTAAAACAGAGGGCTTCTGCTAATTTGTCAGGCCGGGCAGCAACGGTAATATCGACTGTTCCATCTGTGACCATGTTGATAGCCTGAGCTGCAGCACCTGTCTGCAGTTTTATGTGGACTTTTGGATATAATTGTCTAAAACGTGCAAACACCTCTGATAGAACACTGTATGAAGCAGTTACTGAGCAGTATATCGAAAGTTCTCCCTGCAGTACCTGTTCCTGTGAGCGGGCAGAATCACAAAATTGTGCCCAGTTGTCCAAAGATTCCAGAACAAAGCTGTGAAACATTTTTCCGGAATCTGTCAATTCCACGCTGCGGTTATCACGGTTAAATAGTTTAGAGCCCACTTCATCTTCAAGGCGTACAATAGTGCGGCTTAAAGCTGATGGGCTGATATTGCAGGCTTTGCTGGTTTTAGCAAAATGCAGAGTGCCTGCCAAATGTTTAAATAACCGTAATTCATGAAAATCCATTAGTATATCCCTGTGACAAATCCTAAACTTCTATGTTGCGTTTTGCACAACACTATAT
>JABMQR010000032.1 GCA_013202335.1 Bacteroidota bacterium | reverse complement strand
CGGCTATACCGGCAACCATACCAGACATAAGTACTTCTTTGTTCTTTAAAGCTGCTGCAACAACCGGAACAAATGGCGGAGAATATATCAGGGCTGCTGAAACTATAAGATGTGTATCCGCATCAACTTTTGTTATTTTAGAAAATATTGTGTGAATAAAAAGAGTCATAATAAGGAGAATGGAAATATAGAGCATCATAACAGGGGCTGAATCGGCAAGATTCCTGATATCCGCCATAGAGCTGACTACCAAAGAGAATATTAGTAAGAGGTAATGTCCCAATTGAAATGTCATGGGAATTTTTCTGATCGATTTCACACTTGAAGCAGCTACTCCGAGAGTGGTTATTACGAGAATTGCGGTAACGGTAGAGAACTCTTCAGGAACAATAAAACTTAATCCTCCGCCAATCCCGAAAATCAGGACAGAAAGCCCAGCTGCCTTAAGTAACGGCAGGAGGTTATTACTACGGGAAAATCCGGAAAAATAGACACTAAATCCATTATCCTCCAGAACTGCTTCCTCATCTCTGCTGTTTTTTGATGCAAATTTAGGTAAAATTTTCCGAAAAAGAGCCGGAAAAACTGAAATGAGCAGAAGCAAAAAGATCCCCCCGACAACAACATCAGATGCATGAACTGAAAGATATTGCGTTGAACTTATATCAAGTGCTGTCCCGATTGCTGCCAAATTCGGTGTTCCACCGGTATAGACTCCAATAAGCATACCTCCTACTTTCCATGACTCCTCCCCTATCTGAGGTTGGAAAATCAGAAATGTTACCGTAGAGGCAATCAATACCGCAATAAGGGCACCAAGAAAGGCTTTAAGGACTACACCGGTTTTCCTGCCCCATCCGCGAATATTCATGGAGAAAAAAATCAGAGGAAGTGCCAGCGGGATCACCAGAGTAGTCAGCATATCCTGTATTTCAAAAATATTTTCCGGGAAAATCCCGACATTCCCTATAATAATTCCCAAAATATAGCAAACAACAACTGGACCAATAATATCCAAAAACTTAACTTTTGAGCATATCCATAATATCGCTGCCGGGGCAGCAAGGAATACCATAATCCACAATATCGTTAAAAACATAAAAAACCTCCCACTACAGGTAATCGGGAACTGGAATAGAGAAACAAAACTAAAATATTATGCTGTATTTAAAGAGATTTTAAATGTTTCAAACTTTTTGCTGCCTGTCGAATCTCTTTTATTGCTGCTTTAACTGCATCCCATTGTACACTAGTACGATGCAGTTGTTTCCTGGAATATCGGTATAAACTAAAAAATAACATGTAGCGGCCATTTCCTGCTTTTTTGTTAGCTTCACATATCTTCAGCATACGGTCGAAAAATGTTTCAAAAATATCATATCTTTTATCAATGAGTAGTCCCGGAACACATGCATGCAGAGCCATAGCTGCTGCACCATTTAATTCAAGTATTTTACCACGCCCGTCAAATAAAGCTTCAAGACTTTCAGAACGATAATCAAATCTCCCATAGTTAAATCCATCGTATGGGATACCCTGATCGTTAGTACAAAGGCGATTAATACTATCTTCAAGCCGGCTGAATCCTTCCGGATTCTCTTCTCTATGAACCTCTTCAATTACGGTACCAAAAGACAATGAGGCAACAGGACTAATCATAACCAGTTCATCTTTCTCAGGGACGCTGTCAGCTTGTTTTTGTGAGTAGCAATCCAAAATACGACCTTTTTGCACATCAGTTAAAGAACAGTCTGCAATCAGCTGTCGAATACTTGAAACACCGTCTCCCCGGGCTTTTGCAATATTCCGCTTTACAATTGCTGCAATCTCCATTCTTCCGGTGTCCAAATTCCTGAAGCAGCTGACCCCCAGCTCTTCAGGTCCCGGAATATACTCCTGTACTAAAAAATCACCATCAGAATTTTTACAGTAGTCTCTCAATTCATCTAAATCAATAACTCTTTGTACATTAATTGAGCGCTCACCTTTGTTCGGTTTACAGATTAACGGTTCATCAGGAAATATGGTAAATTTTTCCTGCACCATGGTTAATAATTTATTTTCAGATGTACCTTCAGGAATAAATAGCGTTGCGGCATAAGAATCTGATGCCAGATGAGATAAAATCTCCATTTTTGATGCACCTATTAAACCACCAAGACCATCCATGCCTGGATTTAATGCCGTAACTTTTTTCAAATGTCCGGTATACTTTATAATCAATGGGTAATATTGAACAAACCAGGGGAGCATTTCCCACCCAAATGATGGATTTTTTTTCTGCCGTAATTCAACAATCCGCTCAACGATTGAGATACTTTTTTGTATTTTATTCTTCTGCTTAATGGCTTTTATGTATCTGCTTTCTGCTGGTGTATAATCCATTTCTCCGCAAGCTCCCGTTTCACTATTCATTTAAGGTTTTCTGCTCCAGAGAATCCCTGAATTGATCAACATAACGCGATATTACCTGAATTCCCTGCCGCCAGAAATCGGGACCCTCAATATCAAACCCGGCAAACTTTGTCACATCGACCGCTGAACTTCTGCTTGTACGATAGAGAATTGCATCATACGTCTCTCTGAAACTCTCACCTCTTTTTTCATAAAGAGCATACAATCCGAGCCCAAACAGCTGACCGAATGCATAAGGGAAATTATAATAAGAGAGCTCTGTCCGGTAGTAGTGTCCTTTTACCGCCCACATATAGGGATGCAGCTGATCATGATCCAATCCATCACCATACGTCTTTTTCTGCGCATCCAGCATCATTTCACTAAGTTCATCGGGCATTAAATCCCCGAACTCCCTTCTGGAAAACAGTTCTTTCTCAAAGTAGAATCTACTGAGTATATCTACAATTACCTGAGTTGACTCCTGAAGGAATGTCTCCAGAACGACAGGTTTTTCTGATTCACCAGCATGCTCCAATGCACCGTTGAATACAATTGTTTCTGCAAAGATTGATGCTGTTTCCGCAAGTGTCATGGGATAGTCGGCTAAAAGTGACGGTTCATCACGAAGGATATGTCCATGGTAGGCATGACCCAGTTCATGAGCCACTGTTGAGACAGAGGATAAACTTCCATCAAAATTGCAGAGCACTCTGCTTTCACCTCTCAGGGGAAACCCAATGCAGTAAGCACCGCCTACCTTACCATCCCGGGGTTTTGCATCCACCCAGGACTCTGCAAAGGCTTTCCTGGCGAATTCACCCATGCCGGGATGAAATGATGTAAAACGATCAATAATGAACTGCTTTGCTTCATCAAACGTCCAGATATGTGCTGAGCTGCTGATTGGGGCAAATATGTCATAGAATGCAGCTTTATCTACGCCTATTGCTTTTGCTTTTAATTTCAGATATTCACGAAATATGGGAAGAGACTCCTCCATTACACTGATAAGTGAATCAAGGGTTTTCTTAGTTATTCTCGATTGAAAAATGGAATGTTCCAGAGCATTGGAATATTTTCGACGCTGATTCAGGGTGATAGTTGATCCCTTAACCCCATTTATTGAAAAAGCCAGCGGAATTTCATATTGTTTCCATATATCCAGCTCTTTTAAATATGCCTTTTTCCTAATCTCACGATCTCCATCAAAAGCCATAGCACGAAGCTCTATGACTGTTTTTCTTTCACCTGTCTCTTCATTCCAGACGGCTGAAGCTGTGGAAGAAACTGATTCCTGAAGCCGGCTCCAGGCATCTCCACCTGACCGTCCAAGATCAGCAGCCAAAGCCTCTTCCATCGGCTGCATTTGGTGCTGCTGTTCATCTATCATCTCTTTGATAATAAATGAGTACTCAGCCAGAACCGGATCGGTATGCAGTTCTGCATCAATTTCATCTCCAACAACTGCAGCAAGTCTGTTTTTCAGGGAAACTGAAACCGCTTTAACCGGTAGTGCATTCTCTTCAATAATGCTTATTCCTTTCACGGCGGTTTCATCTCTTGTATTGGTTGAATAACGTGCGTATGCATAAGCATACAGGGTTTCATATGTTTCCAAGATTCGATTGTATGCATTAATAACTTTAATCAGCCATGATACTTTTTCAGATGTGGAAACCGGTTCATCACTCAATAATATATTAAGTGCGTCAACTCCGGTTTTCAGAAAACTCATGTCTGTAGTATGTTTGGTTGAGTCAAAATCATCGTAAATGTGAGAAAGAGACCAAAGTGGAAGTTGTTCCATACAGCGTGACTCCAGGATAGTGTAAGTTTTTTAATGCAGAGCATTTATTGTTACAGTTAATCGAAAACATAAAAAAACAAACACATAAAATATCAATTTTATGTGTTTGTTTCATTATCCTGTGAGAAAAGAGCGCAGTCAACCCTTTTTAGTATTTTCAAAGGGTTTTATATGTTTAAACCGTATTCTGCAATCTTATTTATTAATGTTCTACGTGAAATACCTAATTCATTAGCTGATTTGGTTCGGTTTCCCTCCCACCGGTGCAGTGCATGAATCATAGCCTCTTTCTCAAGTTCTTTCAAAGTTTTCGGGTGTGAATCGTCATCTTTAAAATCTTGTGTATACTGAGATGGCTGTGCGTGCTCATGAAAAACTACTCCCCGAAGCTCAAAATCGATCTTGCGCAGCATCGGCTGTTCAGCAAAAATAACTGCACGTTCAAGTACATTCTCCAGCTCACGAACATTTCCCGGAAAGCTATATGATTTAAGGAGCTGCAGACCTTCAGGAGTAATGCCTTCTATATGGCTGCCCATTTGCCGATTCAATTTTGCTATGATACTGCCGGCAAGCAGAGGAATATCATCCTTTCTCTCCCGTAAGGTCGGGATCTCTATTCGTACAACATTTAACCGATAAAAAAGATCCTCACGAAAAGATCCTTCACGTACCATGTTATCTAAAGATTTATTCGTTGCAGTGATAATTCTTGCATTAATCGGAATGGTGGTAGTGCCTCCCAATCGGGTTATCTTTTTCTCCTGTAAAATTCTCAGCAATTTAACCTGCAGGCTTAAAGGCATATCACCAATTTCGTCCAGAAAAAGTGTTCCGCCGGAGGCAATTTCAAACATACCGATTTTTCTGGAATCGGCGCCGGTAAAGGCCCCTTTTTCATAACCAAACAATTCACTCTCAATCAGATTCTCTGGAACACCACCAATATTTATAGGTACAAACGGACCTTCTGAGAGAAGAGAGACTGCATGAATTTGTCTGGCGGCAACCTCTTTTCCTGTCCCGCTGTCCCCGGTTATCAATACGGTTGCAGGTGTTTTAGATATCCTGTAAATAATATCCTTGACCCTCTGCATGGGCTGGGACTCACCTATGAAATCATTCTTCCCTGCCTGAGTCCTTTGATCTGATTCAACCAGATTCAGGAGATTTTGTGATTCAATCAATTTAACCAGTCTTATGCTCAACTCTTCCGGATCAAACGGTTTCACAATATAATCCTGTGCACCGCTTGTAAGAGCTGCTACAGCATCGTGAATCTCTCCATGAGCAGATATCATGATTACCGGCATTCGAAAACCCTCACTCCGAATCCATTTAATGAGTGTAAGTCCATCCATACCAGGCATTTTCAGATCCAGCAGGCAGGCATCATAATGATTCTCCCTTAGTAACCGCTGTGCTGACAATCCGTTTTCTGCACCCTCACTATCAATGTTATCGAGTTTAAGATAGGTTCCCATCAATTCCCGGATATTTTTTTCATCATCAACTATTAATACTTTCATGTTCTGCTCCCGGGCAGTACTACTTCCGCAATTGTTCCCTTACTGCTAAATAGAGAGCTATCCTCCAGCTCTCTTCTCCGTAATTTCAATGTACCGCCGGCGCTCTCAACAAAGCGGCGGGATATAGCTAACCCTATACCGGATCCTTGTGTTTTTGTGGTAAAAAAGGGATCAAATATCATTTTTTCCTGTCCGCCGGGAAGCCCCTCTCCTGAGTCAACAATACTTATAGATATTGATGCAGTGCTGGACTTACAAAGTACATATATATCGGGAGTTGAATCTACTCCACTTTCCAAAGCGTTTTTTATAAGATTTCCAAAAGCTGATCGAGCCCGTTCCCGGTCTATCTCGATAAATCGGGCATCCATTTTTACTGTTTCAATAGGAATGTTCATGTCGAAGGTTTTAGATATTTCGGTTATAAGATCAACTATATTAATATGTTCAGGGTTCCCCTGCCCATTTCTAATAAATTCCCGCACTCGATCGGCAAGGTTATTTAGTCTTGTTACCTGTTCCTCTATCGTTTTCAGTCCTGTTCCTGCCTCTTCCGGCATGGTCTTCTTAAGCACAGCAGTCTGCAAGGCTATAGCACTCAGGGGATTCTTTATTTCGTGGGCAAGTGTTCTCGCTGCTTCACCCAGACTTACCAAACTCTCCTGCTTAGTAAGGGTTTCCCGATACTTCTTATTCCGGGTATACATTCTCCAGGCAAAGAGCTCAATTACTATGATTATCAGGGAAAATATGCCATAAAATCCGAACAGAACCAGCTTTGTACGTCTGTAATCTTTTCCATCAAGTGCTATATACATAAGATCCGGAACCGCCAATATTTCAGAACCTATCGAAACGGCTCCCATTGCCCGTCTTGTATACTCTATAAATCCGGTTTCTTTATTATATTCCGCCTTACCTTTTCTGGATAATAACTCTCCAGTTTTCTGTACGGAGGTGTATACTTCCGGAACCTGTCCCAAACCAATAATCAGGACGCCTTCTTTATCATAAGTACCCAAACCTATAACTCTGGATTCACCAAACATATCATCTGTATAACCCTGATTTTTACTTGCCTGATAAAAAAAAGTTAATAGTGACTGTTCTGCAATATACTGCATGGAGAGCTCATTGCGCTTATCCATCATCCTCACAAACATAAAAGCGACGGCAATAATCAGGATACAAAAAACGGATAAAGCCGTCATTACGAGAATGCTTTCTTTGTCCATTTTTTGTGTTTTTCTACTCATAGTTCAACGCTTCTATGGGATCAAGTTTAGATGCTTTCATAGCAGGATACCACCCGAAGAAAATTCCCACAAGCATGGAGAATCCCACTGCCAGAAAATAGGATCCATACTGCGGAAATAGACTCCAGCCAAGCATGTTTGTAGCTACCAGACTGACGCCGGTTCCAAACAGTACGCCAAACACCCCCCCGATCAAGGTCAGGGTTACTGCTTCAGTTATAAACTGTCCGCGAATTACACTTGGAGGCGCTCCAAGTGCTTTCCGTATCCCGATCTCCTTTGTTCGTTCTGCAACAGACACAAGCATGATATTCATAATACCAATTCCTCCTACCAGAAGTGATATTGCTGCAATCGCAGCAAGAACAAGACTAAGTGTTTCCGTTACAGAGCTAGCCATCTCAGCAATAGTTGAAGGAGAGAAAACCCTATAATTCCCTTCCCCGACAAGTCTGTCGAGGTAGATTTCAAGATTAGCTGAAACTTCAAGGACATCTACTTCTGGTTCAGTCCGTATCATGTAGCTACCCACAATTTCAACTTTTTCTATTCGTTGAATATAAGTATTATAGGGAATATAGACGCTGGAATCAAACTGAAGATTAAAACTGGCTGCTTTTTCAGCCATTACGCCAACAACACGATAGCTTTTTGCCTGATTTCGAAAAATACTCACATAGGAACCGACGGCATTGCCTCCAGGAAAAAGTGATTCTGCCGCTTCTGCACCAAGGATCACCACCTGTCTGGTGTCCTGATTATCTTTTTCTGTAAAAAACATACCTTCTGCACTTGTATAATCTAGTACCTCAGCATAATTAGCAGGAACACCCATTACGGTGTACGATTCAGATACTTGCCCGTTTCTCAAGGTAGCTCTGCTGGAATTTACTGCAAGTACCGTACTAATACCTGAAACATTATTAATTATTTTTTCCGGTAGATTCTCGTTGAACTCATATTGTATAGCTTTAATATCAGGAGATGTTGAGAAAATTGTTATTGTTTCAAGTCCTGAATCAACAATACTCTGGGTAATGCTTTTTGTCGCGCTTTCTCCTAAGGTAAGTATGGTGATAACAGATCCTACCCCTATAACGATACCGAGAAGGGAGAGTATAGTTCTGAGCTTATTGCCCAGCATAGCTTTCAAGGCTAGTTTTATATTTTCCTTAAACATTATTGTCCCTCCAACTTTCCATCACGGAGCCGAATTTGGTGGGCACAGTGTTTTCCGATCTCTTCATCATGTGTGACAATAATAACGGTTCTCCTCTCTGCCTGGAGTTCAGCAAATAGTTCAAGAATCTGATTGCCGGTTTTTGTATCCAGTGCCCCTGTAGGTTCATCGGCTAAAATAATTGAGGGATCATTCACCAGTGCTCTGGCAACAGCAACACGCTGTCTTTGCCCACCCGACATCTCATTCGGGCGGTGCTTGATTCTATCAGCAAGTCCTACACGCTCCAGCGCGGCAGTAGCCATCTCTTTTCGCTGCTTAATCGGAATACCTGCATACAACAGCGGGGTCATAACATTTTCTAAAGCGCTAATTTTTGAAAGCAGGTTGAACTGCTGAAATACAAATCCTACTTTCTCATTCCTTATAAAGGCAAGTTCTGCTTCATTTAAATTTGATACATCCTCATAATCTAAGCTTATTTTCCCTTCTGTCGGGGTATCTAAACATCCGATAAGGTGCATCATGGTTGATTTACCGGATCCTGAAGGTCCCAAAATAGCAGTGTACTCACCACGCTTTATTTCCAGGGAAACTCCATCAAGAGCTTTTACCACATTTTCACCCATGATGTAGTATCGCCTAACTTCATCTAATCGTATAACTGTATCAGTCACGGATATCTCCTTATTTTGCACCGGATCCACCGCCAGCGCCGCCGCCTGTACCAGGCACCCGCATTCCCGGAAGTGCTAGTGCCGGAGCACCATCTTCAGTCGATGCTTCTGCTTCTACCACAACTACAATATCACCAACAGCTAATTCCCCGGTAATTGTAACCAGACGAACCATCCCATCAGGAAGAGATTCTGTAGTTACACGGATGGGTGTAGTTGTACCATCTTCATTCTTTTTCATTAGTACAGACCTATCCCCTTCGGGAAGTACAAAAACTGCTTCCTGATTCACTGCCAGAACTTCTTCTGAATCACTGACCAAAATTCCACCGGCAAATGTATATCCCGGCTTGAGACCGGCAGGAGGATTATCTATAGCAATTTCCACATCGACAACACCAATACCCTGCTGTGTATATCTCCCCTCAACTGCAATTTTGCTTATATATGCAGCTACCTTCTGATTCGGCAGGGAATCAAACTCCAAATTGATAGTTTGCCCTAATTTTATATCAACCATATCTATCTCATCCAATTCCACAACAGCCCTCATATTATCCAAATCAACTATGCGGGCAACTTTGTTTTGACTACTTATATAGTCGTTCTCATTATAATAAATTTCTGATACGGTACCGGAAATAGCTGCATATAATTTGGTCTCAGCAAGTTTTTCCTCAGCATCAGTTAGTTTCAATTCAAGAAGGTACTTCTCAACGCCAGCCTGCTCAATTTTCGCCATTATCTGTTCTTTTTTCATGTGAAGGAGCATAAGATTGGTTGAAATGTCATCATAAGCAACCTGAGCCTGTAACTGTTTGTTATAGAGAAGCTCTAGCTCATCCGCATTTTGTGCAATCTGGGTTAGTATCTGATCCCGTTTCAGATTCAACAGCGAAACGTCTTCAGCAGCCTGGGTTATCTGATCCAGAGTTTGTTCCCGCCTCATCCCCAAAAGTTCAAGGTCCGTTGTTATCTTATCATAAGCAACCTGAGCCTGTGACTGTTTGTTATAGAGAAGCTCTAGCTCATCCGCATTTTGTGCAATCTGAGTTAGTATCTGATCCCGTTTCAGATTCAACAGCGAAATATCTTCAGCAGCCTGGGTTATCTGATCCAGAGTTTGTTCCCGCCTCATCCCGAGAAGAGCTATTTCTGTTTCAGTACCATTGTACAGTAGCTGTTCTAGTTGATAATCAATCGAGGCTAAGTCATAATCCAAGGCACTGGTATCTTCGGTCCGGGCAATCTGCTGATTTATATTTGCCAAATCATAATCGAATGCACTGGTATCTTCCCGTTGTTCAATCTGCAGTGCAATAGATGCCAGATCATAGAGCTCGTTTAAAT
>JABMQR010000031.1 GCA_013202335.1 Bacteroidota bacterium | reverse complement strand
TTCAGGTGGTCGTCGGTTCAAATCCGACCACCCCGACCAGTAGTTACATACAAAGAAATCACCCTCTGTTAGCCAAAAATCCTCAAGCCTAAATAAAGCTATAATTGTGTTTGCTCACTGGTTATAGCTTTTATTGTTGATAGGGTGGAACATGAAAAGCGTTTGTGGTTTGGGCTATATTTGTGGGAGAAGGAGGGGACTAGAAATATTTATAATTAGGAGGTTGTGCCATCAAACCCCATATAATAGATATATATGGGTGAATGTGCGATAATATCTCTTTGACTATTGACAAACATATAATAAACTGTATAATATGTTCATTGTGGTGAAAATATCACGTGAGGTTATGTTATGATTGTAAGTTTTTCCTTTGAGAACTGGATGTCTTTTAGGGATAAGACCGTAATTTCGGCTGTTGCCGGCAGACAACGTATGCATAGTGAAAGAGTTTCTCGTTTAAAGAAATACAAGATGCGTATCCTCCCCGTTCTAGCTATTTACGGAGGCAATGCATCGGGAAAATCAAATATTTTTGAAGCACTGCAATTTGTCCGTAATTTGGTTGTAAATGGAACAGAAGTCGATGAGTTAATAAATGTACGCCCCTTTTTATTGAGTCCCAAATTTAAAAATATGCCGAATAGATTTTGGATTGAACTATTATTAAACGAAAAGATTTATGCATACAGTTTTGCAGTAACAAGAAAGAATGTGTGTGAAGAAAAGTTAGTTGAAATAAGGCCGACTACAGAAAAAGTTCTCTTTGAACGTATAAATAAAAAGATTAATATTTCTGTCAAAGATAAAGACGGGCACCTCCATTATATTAGTAAAGGCACAAGGTCGAATCAGCTTTTTCTGACTAATTGTATTGAGCAAAATAATAAGGAGTTCGATCCTATATATAAATGGTTTAGTGATGATTTAAAATTAATAGCACCTGAATCAAGATTTGGGAATCTTGCGGATGTGTTAGATAAAAAGTTAGCAGTTTCTAAATGGATTAATGAAATGCTAGGAGAACTTGACACAGGGATATCACGGTCGGATAGTGAAGATGTCGAAGATGAGATTCTTAAGGATATGTTTAAAAAAGGGTTTAGGTCACCAGAACACTTGGGAGGTTTGGGGGAACGCTATTTTAAAATTTCTGAAGGTGGGAATGATTCCATTAAGAAACTTGTTTTATTCCACAAATCCAAAGGGAATAAGGAAGTAAAATTTAATCCAAAGCAAGAGTCGGAAGGTACAATGCGGTTAATAGAGTTATTACCGGCATTTATAATGTGTGAAGTACTAGCAAAAACTAAGGGGGCACATACTGTGGTCTCTGTTGTTGACGAACTTGATCGCAGTCTACATTATCTTTTATTACGTAAACTCTTAGAAAGATTGTTATCATCGTGTAGCGAGGATTCTCGTTCACAACTTATATTCACAACACATGATTTACTACTTATGGATCAAGAATTGTTACGTAGGGACGAAATGTTATTAGTTGAAAGAAATAACTTCGGTGTATCGTCAGTTATTCCTCTTGATGAGTATAAGGGTGTGAGGTTTGATAAAGATATTCGTAAGAGTTACCTTCAAGGAAGGTTTGGTGGAATTCCAAAGTTATAATTAGAGGTGTATAGGTCTTGGGGGAATTTATTTGAACCGCAAGAAAAGGCGTCATTTTGGAAGAGTTAGTAATGTAAGGGATTATCGCCCTGTCCTTATCATCGCTACGGAGGGGAAAAGAACTGAGCCCGATTATTTCAATATGAGGATATTTAAACCCGATAATAGGTCCGTGAATATAAAGATTTTAGGGACCAAAACTAGTAGCTCTCCCAGAAATGTGCTGAATCGGATGGAGGGGTATTTAAAAGAGTATAAAAGGCAATTTGGGGACGAAACTTGGTTGGTTGTGGATACGGATGAATGGAAAACTTCCGATCTCGAAGAGTTGTATGCTTGGAGTAATTTGGGTAGTCACAATAATTTAGCGGTAAGCAATCCGCAATTTGAATATTGGTTGTTATTACATTTTGAAGATGGAGATAATGTTTCTGGGAAAAGCCAATGTTTATCCCGTTTGAGGATGTGTATGCCGTATTATAGTAAGAGCAGTCTGCAAACAAATAGGTTTACGTTATCCAGAGTTAAAAAAGCTGTAAATAGAGCGAAATTAAAGGATAATCCGCCTTGCGTTAAATGGCCTCTGTCCACTGGCACTACTGTGTATAGAGTTGTTGAACGTATAATCGATGTGAAAGTTTAAAGGTTCTATTTTTTGGTTTTATCTGCTATTGAATAATAAAAGGAGGCAAGCGGCCTCCGCCTTTTCTATTGGCTATATGGGGGTTACTATGGAAACTCTAGTTAAAGCGAGCGACAGCAGAATATGGGAGATTATACCCCGGCAACCAACACTAAGCCAGATTGCCACTGGCTTCGGCTTCACTGAAGGTCCCGTATGGTGTGGAGAATACCTCCTTTTCAGCGATATCCCTCGGAACCGCATCGTTAAATTGTCTATGCTCAGTCACGGGCCGGAAGTTACTACTTTTCGTTACCCAAGCGGTAACTCTAACGGTCTTACTATGGATGTTAGCGGCCGTTTGATTGCATGTCATCATAGTTTGCGATGTATCACTCGTACTGAAATAGATGGTTCAGTATCAGTACTCGCTGACCGCTATAAAGGTAAAAGGCTTAACAGCCCAAATGATGTCGTGGTCAAGTCTGATGGTAGTATTTATTTCACTGATCCGCCCTACGGATTAAAGAATTTTGTTATCTGGAAAGAGATAGAATTTAACGGTGTCTACCGTTTCTCGCCAGATGG
>JABMQR010000378.1 GCA_013202335.1 Bacteroidota bacterium | reverse complement strand
TTAGATACACAATCACACCTCCTTTCTCGCCAATTATTCTGAAGGATTTTTGCAATTGGGGACCGCAATCACATCGGAGGCTGGCAAAAGCTTCTCCTGTCACACATTCAGAGTGAATACGCACAAAAGGTACTCCCTCAGAGTCTTGCATTATATGATCCTCATCCGCTGTGGATTTCTTTTTGTTTTCCAGAACAACCATCTCACCTATAGCTGGATCGGAACTGGAATAAGCATAAATGGTAAAGTCACCATATTGAGTTGGTAAAAAGCTTTTGCTGTGCTGAATAATTTCTACATCTCCAATTGCATCACGATACTGTATAATGTCTTCGACAGAAATAATGTGTAAATTATGATGCGATGCAAATTGTTTTAATTCAGAGAGCCTGGCCATTGTTCCATCATCATTCATTATTTCGCAGATAACTCCGCTGGGTGAAAAACCGGCCAGTCTTGCAAGATCAACGGCCGCTTCAGTGTGTCCCTTTCTCGAGAAAACTCCTCCCTCTTTGGCTATAAGCGGAAAAACATGACCGGGTTGGAGCAAATCTTCCGGTTTCGTATTTGGGTCGACTAATGATTTTACTGTCCCGGCCCGCTCATATGCAGAAATTCCTGTCGTACAGCTTTTGTGATCAACTGATATGGTGAATGCTGTAGAATGAGTGTCAGTTGCATTCTCTTTCATTAGTGGCAGGCCCAACTCCTCAGCCCTTTGTTTAATGAGGGGCTGGCAGATGAGACCCCGGGCGTGGGTTGCCATAAAATTGAGTGTTTGCGGTGTCGCCAATTCTGCAACAGCAAGCAGGTCGCCTTCGTTTTCCCGGTCAAAGTCATCAACTACAATCACCATGTTTCCTTTCGCTAAAATTTCAAGAGCTCTCTTTACTCTTTGTATAAAAGGTTGTTCTTTTCCCATGTATTCCTCCAATATAAATTTATCGCACGAGCAGTTTTTCTACATAACGTGCCAATATATCAACTTCCAGATTGACTCGATCTCCATGTTTTCGATATTTGAGAACGGTATCATCCCATGTGGTAGGTATAACATTCACCGTCACGTGAGAACCACGAATTTCGGCAATTGTCAGACTGATTCCATCTACAGCTAGAGATCCTTCTGCTACGCAATACCGACTTAAGGTTTGAGGAAGCAGTATTTCCATAAAAATGTTTTTTTGATTCCGCTTCAACTTAGTTATACTTCCAACACCATCAACATGCCCCTGAACTATATGTCCGCCCATCCTTGTTGTAAGCGTAAGAGCACGTTCAAGGTTTACAGGGGAGCCTGGTTTTAGATCTCCCAAAGTCGTTTTCTTTAATGATACTGCCAGTGTGTCAACAGTAAAAAGGTTTTTGAAAATAGTGGTGACGGTTTGACACACACCGTTCACGGCGATGGAATCTCCCGGATTTAAATCATTTAGCGTGGTTGCCGCTTCTATAGTAATCTGTTGATAATCACCACTTCGACGAACCTGTTTCACTTTCCCGATCTCTTCAACTAATCCTGTAAACATGTCAGCTCTCCTCGATATACTGTAAAGTCTCCTGCAGCCATCCCTTTCTGAATCCTGATACAACTACCTGAGTCCCTATCGTACGAATAGCTGTTTTTTCAAATTTTACAGCATTAGCTATTTTTTCTATTCCAAGTGATCCAATTGATTTTCCATCTCCCCCAATAAGCATGGGTGCAATGTACAGTTGCAGTTGATCGAACAACCCCTCCTTAAGAAACGATGTAGCTATCTGTGCACCTCCTTCTACTAATACTGACTGTCTCCCTTGAGACATCAAATCCTGCAGAATCGGCAATAGAGAAAGTTTACCCATAGCATTGAGCGGAACAGATACAACACGAATTCCTTCTGCACGAAGTGCAGCCAAACGCTCCAAATGACGATTACACTCAAACTTTGAGCAGTGCAGTCTGGATTCGTGGAAATCTTTTGCTCTCTTTTCTTCAGCACTATAAACTTCAGCGGTATACACCGTTAATTGTTCGGCTCTGTTTTGTACTAAATGTGAGTCCAGTGGAAGTCGTGCGTGAGTATCAAGAATAGCCGCATGTGGTTGTCTGTAATGCTGATTATCCTTGTTGTTTTTCAAAAGGCGTACGTTTAGCTGAGGGTTGTCTGCCCTAACAGTCCCGATCCCGGTTAGTACTACATCATGTTCAGAGCGGAGCTTATGCACTTCGGTTCGTGCTTTACTATCAGTTATCCATTTCGAGTCATTCGTAACTGCAGCGAAACGTCCGTCTAGTGATTGTGCGAGTTTGATTGTAATGAATGGTCGTTTCAATGTTTGCCGGGTATTGAATTTGGCATTTGCATACCAAAAATCATCTATGTCAGGAGTTGTAAGGACCTCAATACCGACCTGTTGCAGCTGTTTAATTCCCCTGCCCCTAACATGAGGATTTGGATCTGGTTGTCCAATTATCACACGAGAAATCCCGGCTCGAATTATTTTTTCTGTACAGGGTCCCTGGTGTTTTTCAGGAGAGCTGAAAGAGCATGGCTCCAGGCTGCAATACAGGGTTGCCCCTTTTGCTCTATTTCCTGCCCGCACCAGGGCTTCTGCTTCAGCATGGGGACCTCCATATTTGGCATGATAACCTTCAGCTATAATATCCCTGCCGCAGGTTATAACAGCTCCTACCTGTGGATTTGGTGATACGGACGATCCCCCTTTGGCTGCGATCTTGAGCGCACGCTTTAGAAAGAGATGATCCTGTTCTGAATATGTTGAATTCATGATCTTGCCCCTTTTATCAGGGCATGTTTGGCAGGAGGGAGAAACTAAGCACCCATCTTCATATTGTATGAAGACAAAAAAACCGAGTCTAACGACTCGGGGCTTCGCTTCTCTAAAACATAAGTTTTATAAAATACGTTACTTATGCAGCTCTCTACCATCCAGACTTTACTGTCGGTATCGGAATTTCACCGATTCAACCTGTTGTAGCAGGTTCGCGGACTTTAACCGCCGGTCGGGAATTATTTCCAAAATGGAAATTCACCCTGCCCCGAAAACTTGACACTTTTTATCATAGATGAAACGAAGTGTCAACAAGTAGCAATTATGTACCGGCTGATTGTACAGCATTCAGAGAGAGCTAAATAACTATCCCAAAAAATTCAATTTATCCTTAGTCATTGATAACAAACAACACAGATCGCCGGAATTTTTCTAATACCATCAGCTCCGCCAATCACATTTCAAATCTTTTCGTAGGGGAACTCTTTTGTAGGTATATTTTGGATAGCCAATCATTACACCGCCATGCAGCTCATACCCTTCCGGCAGATCCAAAGTTTTAATAAGCGGAGCATAACTGTTTGAGGCAGCCGTTAGATATCCAGCCCAGCAGGTACCAAGCCCCTTACGGGCTGCAAGCAGTTCCAGATAGGTCAATGCAGTAACACTATCAGCGGAGTTCCCCTTTGGTCCATGAACAAGTATAAGATAGGGAGCATCCCGCAGAACCCAGTCTCTGCCGGAATCCCATGCATCAGAAAGACGTCGCATATTTGCAGCACGATTTTTATCCGGCACCTGATCAGCAAGTCCCTTCATCCAGTCATTTACAAGCGAAGCCAATGGATGCAGCTTTTCAGGATTCTCATATACGATCCAACTGACATTTTGTGCATTTCCGCCGGTGGGGGCATATCGAGCGGTATCAAGAAGCTCCTCGAATACAGCATGATCTACGACTTTACCGGTGAATTTCCTGATTGATCTCCGTGATCTGAGAAACAGACCCATCTCATCTGCAGAGGGAAGCTGATTCTCCTGAAAAGGTTCACAGGCATCAGCCTGCATGGAATCGAGCGAGATTGAACCAAATGAACACACGGCTAAGCAATGCCCGCAAAGAATACAGTTATCACTCATACCTTCTCTCATTTCCGGGACAGACCCACTCTCTGACATCCCAAGGCAGCCAGCAGGACAAACTTCTACACAAATCCCGCAGGCAGTACACGTCTCTTTATCAATTATTACATTACCCATGAATTCTCACATCCTTCTATTCTATTTTAAAATTTACTTTTAAAGCACCTGCAGCTAACGCAGATACGTTTGGACATTTTCCAGGTGTTCATCATACGTTACTGCAAAATGGATTTGTGCAGTACGATCATGAAGATAGTAGTAATAGGAAGATTTTTCCGGGTAGGCTGCTGCCTGAAGAGCTTCAAACCCAGGATTTGAGATACCTGTGGGAGGAAGGCCCCTTTTCCGTCTGGTATTGTATGGAGTGGGATTCTCTAAAGCCTCTTTACTGATAGGATTTTTCCAATCGTTCAGTTCATACCGGGTAGTTGCATCTATACCAAGAGGAATACCCTCATCTAACCGTTTCCACATAATTCCGGCTATTAACGGCATCTCATCCGGAGCTCCTGCCTCCCGCTGTATCATTGAGGCTACAATAACTGCATCCGCTAATGTACGCCCCTGTAAAGCGAGCTGCTCCTTCATTGGGCCGGTAATCATTTTTAGCCGATCATACATCTGACCGGCAAGAACTTCTGCAGCTTTTTCAAGCTGATACAAAATATACTCATCTGGATAATAAAATCCTTCAGTAAAGGGAAGATTATTATCGCGGGCTATTTGTGCTGCTGCAAGAATAAAATCACCCTTACCTGCAAGTCCATTTGAAGTAAGAAATGAATCAATCTGCTCCAGGGTGTATCCTGGATAAATATAGAGAATAGGATGTTCCCAATACCC
>JABMQR010000377.1 GCA_013202335.1 Bacteroidota bacterium | reverse complement strand
TGCCTGTAATCTCAGATAATAAATAGTTCATAAATAATAAATTACCTATGACATCACAATTTATATATCAAATAATTGGAAAAAGAAGAAGCGGCCTCATGACTATTGTCATTGAGGTCTTTTTATTGCTGTTTTCAGCTCTGATTTTCTCTGCATCATTTCCGGGATTTATCTCAAATAATGGGATTGGGTTTCTCGGGTTTATCGCACTGATACCCATGTTTGCCGTTCTCAGAAATACCGGATGGGTAAGAGCCCCTTTTTACGGGTTTCTTTTCGGGTTTGTTTTTTTCATCTTTTTCAACTATTGGCTGAAAGAATTCCATCCACTGGCTATTTTGATAGCACCAATAATAATGGGAACTGAGATGATTATCCTTTTTCCCATCCTGAAAGCCGCAGATAAGCTTTTCCCCAAATACGGATTTCTCCTGCAGCTCATGATATGGGTAGGGTATGAATATCTGAAAACATTGGGATTTGTCGGGTATCCGTATGGAATAGTTGGGTACTCACAATATACTTTTATTCCTTTTATCCAGATGTCCTCAATCTTCGGGATTTGGAGTGTTACCCTCATGACAGTATTTCCGTCAATATTACTGTCAAGACACGCTGCCGATTGGCTTATTGGTAAAAGAGAGAAGTTTACACATTTTATTAAAACATACAAATTTGTCTGGATCGGCTATGGAGTACTTTTTATTGCTGCGCTGATATTCGGATTCATCTCAATATCCAGGTTAAATAACGAGATTCCTGACAGGGTGTGGAGACCGGCACTGGTTCAGCACAATGCAGATTCATGGAAAGGCGGAATTGTCAATTGGCGGAAGAACCTTCATACGCTTATGGATCAAAGCAATCTTGCATTAGAAGAAGATCCGGATATTGTTATCTGGTCGGAAACTGCATTTGTTATCTCAGTTTACTGGCATACCAATTACCGTACCAGTCCTGCTTCCTATGCAGTTGTTGAAGAGTTTACCGATTTTGCAAACAGCTTACCGGTTCCGCTTCTCACCGGAAACAATGATAACAGGCTGGAAAATCCCGATCTGCCCCCGAAGCTGAGTGACGGTTCTCTGAACAGGAAGGATCATAATGCAGTCATTCTCTATGAGAACGGCGGATTAAAAGATATTTACTGGAAGCAGAATCTGGTTCCCTTTACCGAGGGTTTTCCCTATGGTGATATTTTCCCCAGGCTTAATGCGCTTCTTTTGGCTAACGATTATCACTACTGGATACCCGGGGACGACCCTGTCGTGTTCAGTACAGAAGATGGTGTGAAGTTTTCCACACCAATCTGCTTTGAGGATGTCTTTGGAGACCTTTCTGCAAAATTTGTACAGGCTGGGGCTGATGTTATTGTGAATATGACAAACGACTCCTGGTCCGGTGCAGTCTCAGCACAGATGCAGCATATGGCAATGGGCGCATTCAGGAGTGTTGAGGTGGGTCGAACTATGGTTCGCGGAACCAACTCGGGGATGACCTGCGTTATAGATCCTGCAGGAAGAGTTCTGGACATTATGGAACCGTTTACCGTTGGGTATATGATACCCGATGCCCCTATTTATACCTATAAGGATACGCTCTATACCCGATGGATCGACTGGTTTCCCAAAGTACTTATAGTTCTCTCCCTCATCCTTCTTGCCTTCGGGTGTACCCGTGCTGTGGTGCGAAAAATAGCTGGAAGGAAATCTCATTGACGCAGAAACTTACAGCTGCTGTTTGTATAATCGGGACGGAACTGGTTCGGGGCGTTATACAGGATGTTCATGCCAAACTTATTAGTGCGGAGATGACCGCTTTGGGTTTTTCTGTGGAGCAGGTAGCTATAATACCCGATGACAGCGGAATAAACCGGGTTCTCAATGACCTTGTCGGAAATATTGATGTTGTCTTTACAACAGGGGGGCTTGGACCAACAACGGATGATATTACCCGTAATGTTATAGCTCATGCTGCTGGTGTGGATTTAGTCGAGGATGAAGCTGCCCGTGCACATCTTATTAAGAGGCTCAATCGGGATCCTGGGGATGCAAATCTTAGTCAGGTGCGTTTTCCAAGGGGATTTTCTATTATCCCCAACCCTGTTGGTACCGCTCCGGGATTTTACGGAACCATTACCAGCCCTGGAAGTGAACAAAAAAATACCCTTATACTATCGATGCCCGGACCACCTGTTGAAATGCAGGAAATGTTCCTTGTCCGTGCACTGCCCATAGTTAAACAGATATTTCATATAACACAGGAACAAGGCAGAACTGAAGCTTCGGTGTTTCTTATTCCTGAATCTCCTCTGGAAGAAGCATGCCGGGTGTGTGCCGTACCGGGAGTGGAGTGGGGTACACGAATTCAGCCGTTAAGAATTAGCCTCTATCTGAAAAGTGATAATGATGGTGGTAGGGCGAGAAATTTGATGCTTGAAAAACTCACAGCCTACCTTGGTCCTGAGCTGGTTCTTCCGGGTGATGGAATGCCGTATGAGTCATTGGTCTCGAATCTGAAAGAAAAGGGTCTGGTTATTGCCGGTGCTGAATCCTGTACCGGAGGGCTTATGGCAAAAATATTAACAGACAGCCCGGGAAGTTCAGCATATTTCTGGGGTACTGCAGTAACCTATTACAACAGTGCAAAAGAACATCTTCTCCAGATTCCCCGGGAAAAAATAGAGCAGTATGGTGCCGTATCACGTGAGACAGTTATCTCCATGGCTGAACAAATATTGAAAATATCCGGAGTTGATGCAGCTTACAGTATCTCCGGCATAGCCGGACCTGACGGGGGAACCCCTGATAAACCTGTCGGAACAGTGTGGTTTGGGTTTTCCGCAAAAGGTCGGAAAGCTTCCGCGGTCAGAATGAAGTTTCATGCATATACCCGGGCTTCGGTACGGAGTCGGGCGTCCCTCGCAGCAATGCTTTTACTTGATAGTTACTTAAGAGGGAAAGAACCGCTTGACATAGTATCCAAGTGGCAATATATTGAAAGAACAACTTATTAGTGAAGTTTATAGATAATTTATAATTAATCATCTATAAACTTCTGAAGTCAATTTTAAAAAAATTGACTAATTTACCAAAATACTAAATGAATCAACAAAACATACTGAATTCTATCTAAAAATCTTTACAGATTTGTGT
>JABMQR010000376.1 GCA_013202335.1 Bacteroidota bacterium | reverse complement strand
CATATTTTTGTTGATTTTGATGTAATAATCGGGTTTCCTGTCAGGCACTAATTAGAAATCTTATTGCTAAAAAGCGCTCCTGTGGTTATATTTACTTTAATGAGTGTTAAACGTAAATACCAAATTATTATATTTTTATTACTTATATGTATTGTTTCTCTCCCACTCGCTGCAAACTCTTTTGCTGCTTCATACGAACCGTATGTGTATACAGCAGGTTATGATTCAGATGATCCTCAAACTAATTTCTTTCTTCAGGCTGGTAACGCTGCATTAGTAAAATATGTTTTTGTGTTTCCTGAAAAATCCTTTGATGTATACGCCGGACTCGGATATTTACAGCTCTTTGATACCCGGGTAACCAGTCTTGAGTTTGCAAAAGGATTCACGTCATTTTTCTTTGATGCGGGTTTAACTTACAAGTTTTCTGATAATTTTTCCCTTTCAGGTTTTATGCGAATGCATAATTCTCAATATACTAATACCAAAACTGTATTTGCCCATATAGAGACTGGAATAATCCCCAATATAACATTCGTTACTGATTCTGAAAGCAAAACCCTACATAAGGCAGCAAAAATCACTTTCCCGCTAACTGTGGATCTGAGAAAAGATTTATTGTATGCATTCTCATTTGGGGTTGGATTAGCCATTGAGCTGCGGCCTATAAAAAAAGAAAATGTACCAGAAATGGACAGTACATTATGAAAAAATTACTATCTGTTCTACTTCTGATTATGCTATCCTCCGCACTATTTACTTCCTGTGATTTGTTTCATACAACCAACACCACAAGAGGAAATTCATATGCTTTGATCTATGGGGTAGCTGATTACTCACCGATGCTAAAGAGTCTGAAATATGCTGATAATGACGCAGAAGATATGGAGAAATTTTTCATTAAACAAGGTTTTCAGCCACCAATTGTAAAATATAACAGAAATGCAACAAAATCAGCCATATTTGCAGATATTGAAAGCCTCAGGATTAATTCTGAAGTTGATAAGAATACTGTTACCGTTTTCTTTTTTGCTGGGCATGGGGATGGATACTGGCGCGAGTATCCAACATATTATTCATCACTTGAATCTCCCTTTATTGATGAGCCGGAAGACTATAGTGATCAAACATCTCTTATTCCTTATCTCTCCGAAATAGATAGCTCAGGAGTTATTTATGCTACAGAACTTCTTGATAAACTGAATACTATTCCGGGAAAAAAGCTTGTAATCCTGGATATTTGCCATGCAGGTGGCTTTGTTCCCGAGAATGGAGTTGACGTTGATGGACTGCCTGGAGATTACGGGTATACAGGTGATCCCGCTCTATTTTTCCAGACTTGGGAAAAATATTTTACTGAAGATTCAAACACAGAATATCAGGATATATGGGTAATCGGCAGTGCTGGGAAAAATGAGTCTGCTTATGAAGATTCTAGTGTTGAGAATGGTTTCTTCACCTACTATCTTCTGCAAAGTCTCGGTTATAATCATGATAACAATACCATATCAGAAATTGTCCCGGCAGATAGAAATTCAGATAATCTTATAACCGTATCAGAAATTTACCACGAAACTTTTAACCAATTTGAGCAGAATTACAACAACAATTCCTCCATAAAGGAATACTATTCTCACACTTCCGGTGGGCCAAGTGATTTAATCTTATTGGATATTTCACGCTAAGTTCTTGAAATTTCACCCCTTTCTAATGCATCAATCTCATCCCTGATAACAGCAGCCTGTTCAAATTCTAAATTTTTAGCATGTTCAAGCATCTGTTTTTCCAATTTTTTTATCAGCTTTTTCCGTTCTGCAGGAATGAGCAGGTTGTAACCAGCTTTGATAACCTCAATATCCTTTGTCTGAATCTCTCTGGCATCCTCTTTCTTCCGAATCAATATATCATGCACAGCTTTTTTAATTGATACAGGGGTTATATTATGTTCAATATTGTAAGATTCCTGAATTGCACGCCGACGATTTGTCTCATCAATGGCTTCCTGCATTGCATGAGAGCACTTATCAGCATACATGATTACTTTTCCGTTAAGATTTCTTGCAGCACGACCAATTGTCTGGATAAGAGCAGTTGCGGAGCGTAAAAATCCAACTTTATCAGCATCAAGGATCGCTACAAGTGATACTTCCGGCAAATCCAGGCCCTCCCGTAATAAATTTATGCCTACAAGCACATCAAAAGTACCCAAACGCAAATCTGTCAATATCTCAACTCTTTCAATAGTTTCTATCTCTGAATGCAGATATCGTACCTTCACCCCTATTCCCGAAAGATAGTCAGTCAAATCCTCAGACATCTTCTTTGTTAATGTGGTAATAAGAACGCGCTCTTTCTTCTTAACACGCTGTATTATTTCACCATACAAATCCTCAATCTGGCCAACAGTGGGCTTAACCACTATTTCCGGATCAAGCAGTCCCGTTGGACGTATTACCTGTTCCACAACCTGTTTAGACTGTTCAATCTCATTTTTCCCCGGTGTTGCTGAAACATATATTTTCTTATAAAGAATATCATGAAATTCTGTTATATAGAGTGGCCTATTATCTAATGCCGACGGAAGACGAAATCCAAAGTTTACCAAATTTGTTTTCCTGGATCGATCTCCTTCGTACATTCCTCCTATTTGAGGAAGTGTTACATGGGATTCATCAATAAAAGTAAGAAATTGTTCCGGAAAATAATCCAGTAATACAGCAGGCCGTTCTCCTTCTTTTCTTCTGCTCAGCGGTCGGGAGTAGTTCTCAATCCCGGAGCAGTACCCCAGCTCCTGCAGCATCTCAAGATCATATTCAGTTCTTGTCTTTATCCTTTCGGCCTCCAGATGTTTTCCCTTACTAAGAAAGTAATTATATTGCTCTTCCATCTCAGTGCGAATAGTTCCCACAGCACTTCTGACTTGTTCTTCAGGGAGCACAAAATGCTTTGCCGGGTAGACGATTATCTCATTAAGCTCCTCAACAATATTCCCTGTAAGCGGGTCTATCCTTGCGATTCTTTCAATTTCATCCCACATAAGATAGATCCGAAAGGCTTCCTTCATATATGCAGGATAAATCTCAACGACATCACCCCTAACCCTGAACTTGCCTCTTTGGAGAATCGCATCATTACGTTCATACTGAATTCTGACCAGATCCTTAATCAATGCTGAGTGGTTCAGATGCTGCCCATTTGAGATAGTAACACGCATCTCATTAAAAGAGATGGGACTTCCCAACCCATAAATACAGGAAACAGACGAGACTACAATTACATCCTGCCTCTCCATGAGAGAAGATGTTGCTGATAGCCGAAGGCGCTCAATTTCCTCATTAATTGAAGAATCCTTTTCAATATAGAGATCTTTTGAAGGCATATACGCTTCTGGTTGGTAATAATCATAGTAAGAAACGAAATATTCTACAGCATTATCAGGGAAATAGGTCTGGAATTCCCGATACAACTGAGCAGCTAATGTTTTATTATGAGATAATATAAGAGTAGGCATCTGAGTACTCTCTATAATTTTTGCCATAGTGAAGGTTTTACCTGATCCGGTAACCCCTTTCAGTGTTTGTGTATCATAGCCTTTTACTATTCCCCGGGAAAGCAAATCAATTGCATCTCCCTGATCGCCGGCAGGAGAATATTCGGAGACAACTTTGAATTTCGGCATTTATCAATGGCTCCTCAGAAAAAGTAGTATTTGTGTGAAAATTGCTTTTTCAGGGAAGTCATCAATCCCATTCATAAAGTTCCGGACGCTTTGTAAGCTCTACAGGTAAAACAATTTCCTCGCCTTTTCTTATAAGCGTAACTTCAACAGTTTCCCCGGGCTTATTATCTTCCAGAGCACTAAACAGATCGGCAAGATCCTTAACTTCAACACCATCTGCACCAATGATAATATCACCACCAAGATTAATAATGGCTGTCCCGTATCTGACCTTTTCATCACCGCCACGAATACCGGCGGCCTGAGCTTTGCCATCTTCCTCAACCCTGGATACTAATATTCCCGATTCTACTGAAAGTCCGGCATATTCAATTATTTGATCATCAAGTTGAACGGGAAAAATATCAAGCCATCCACGAACTACCTTACCATGATCAATTAATTCAGGAATAACTCGTTTTGCTGTTTCGACCGGGACGGCAAAACCAATTCCTACTGACCCCCCGTTATTGGTATAGATAGATGAGTTTATTCCAATAAGTTTACCACGGGAGTCTAAAAGCGGACCTCCTGAGTTACCGGGGTTTATCGAAGCATCTGTTTGTATCATATCAAGTATTATTAAATTATTATCAGTCCGGATAGGTCGCCCAAGACCCGATACTATACCAGTAGTTAATGTCCTGTCGTAACCAAAAGGGTTTCCGATGGCAAGCACGCGCTGCCCCACTTTCAGGCTGCCTGATGACCCAAATTCTATGGTGGTTATTTCCTTGTCTTCTTCCAGTTCAATTTTAACAATAGCAAGGTCATTTTCCCGGTCTTTACCTATTACAGTTCCTGTATAACTCGAACCATCAAACAAGCTTACAATTACTTCTTCCGCACCTTCAATAACATGATAATTAGTAAGAATATGTCCCTGATTATCAATTATGGTTCCTGATCCGGTCCCTGATTCAGGAACTGCACCTAACACTAAATTATATTGATACATCTCAGTGGTTATATTCACTACTGCTCTGTTATATTTCTCATATATTTCAATATTCTGCAGTTCGGATATGTTATAGAGAGAACTGCTTTCATATCCAAGAACCGGAAGTACTCCGGTAACTCCAATCTCATTGAAGTTTTTAAGAGCACTTACAATCTCAATTAAGCCCTCTTCGCCTTTTTCAGCAACCACCAATTCCATTGCTTCTCTAACAACTTTTTCAGCACGGCGCAATTTTATACTTTTTGTCCAGGAGATTATACCGTATGCCACAAAAGATAAAATCAGAACCAATATTGCCAGCGCAACAAGCCGTGCAATTAGTTTCTTCTTCTTTAGTACATTATCATCAATGGTTTCACCCATTACATTCCTCATTTCTCATTAATTACAGATTTAAACCTGATTAGTATACACTATCACAGGTTTTTTGAAAACAATTTAAACTGACCGGAAGCCGGTGGGTTATCTCATATGACCACAAATAACGGTTGGGTTAGTGCTAAGCAGTCCGAAACAGAGCAATGAGTTGGTTAGGAAGCTTCGGATTCTTG
>JABMQR010000375.1 GCA_013202335.1 Bacteroidota bacterium | reverse complement strand
GTTTCCGGTTTGACTGTCCGGATAAGCCGGAATATGCAACATAATCCCAATATTGAATTAAAAAAGAAAAAATATAATTTCTGTAGATTATATTTTTATAGTTTGTTCAACCTTTCTCACTATTGTATACAATATACCATAAGACGGTACTTGTCAAGATTGTGATTAATTACTGCCAATAGAAGTTACTCTCAGTTCTAATCAAAAATAAGGATTCTTTCGGGAGAGCTCAAGGATGGTGGATGTGTATTCCAGAGGTGATGGTAGAGGAGGGGACATTTTACGATTGCTTTTCCCAGATGGAGTAATATGATAAATGACACTATTAATACTTTAATTGCATATTGGATAAAGAGGTTGTGGAAAAGATGTTTTGAATTTGAAAGAGTGCTTGATCCAAATATATGGTGCAGATCAAAAGAATCACTAGAGGCCATCTTTTAAACCTATTGAATTATCTATGAGAGAAAGTTAAATTCTTTAAGCTGATATTTCTTATGCCTGGCAGAAAATGGTTATTTATGGAAATCATGCATAATATGGGTGGTAAGAATGGAAGAAATAAATCTTTCTTCTCTATTCTTTATAGCAGTTATTAACAAGTTATGCTGTTTAATGTAATCCTTTAATGTCTCCAGATCAAGTCGCTGATTTAAGCGAAGCAGCTGTACTCTGGCATCAAGTCTTTCATATATTTCATATAAAATACTGTTCCCACAGTATTCAGCAATCTTTAAATGAAATTTACTGTCTTGTTCTAAAGCCTCAGCTTTTTCCCCTGCATTGGCGGCCTCAAAGCATTTATCAGAAATTTGCTTAATCTCATCATATTTTTCTGCAGAAGCATGCTCACTAAATAATTTTGCTGATAAAATTTCTAAATCTAAGCGGACAACGGCTATTTTTTTTGCCTCATCTTCACTTATGACTGCAACCTCTGCATAACTTCTTGGTTCTAAACAAATCAACCCATAGGTATTTAACTTTTTAAGGGCATCCCTTAAGGGTGTCCTGCTTACACCAAAAAGTTGACTCAGCTGTGCCTCTGGTATACGTTCCCCACCCTTGAGTTCTCCAGAAAGAATCATTGTCTTAATGTGGTCATGGAGTTGTTCTGGCAAACTTTTTCTGGTTATTAACTTTTTCATACTACTATAAATTGTATGCAATAAACAAAAATTGTCAAGTCTATACTTAAGAAGTCATAGTAAAAATTATATCGATATCCTAAAAGCATGTTGTGCTTATTCCATCTCAACACGAATTCTATGGTGCATGATGGAGCTATTTTGGTTGTTAAGAGATGTCATCCTTCTAAGCAGAAAGCTCAAATTAATTCTTGACAAATACCATGTGAAGGTATATTGTGTACAATAAACATGAGGGGGGGGCTGAAATACGATGAAAACAAAAATCAAATTAACAGAAGAAAAAGCGGCTTTTATCTTCATAGCACCAGCGTTGGTGCTTTTAACCTTATTTATGATTTATCCTGTAATTTATAATATTATTACAAGCTTTACCAATTTTAGCCTTAAGAATCTTAATAACAGCCAGTTTATTGGTTTAGAAAACTATAAAAATTTATTTCAAGATTCTAATTTTTATATGGCACTTAAAAATACAGTTATTTTTACAGCAGGAAGATTCTCATTTAAGGAGGGAATCTTTTTTATCGGTGTAGTTCCCTTACAGGTACTGATTTCGTTTATGCTTGCACTGCTTATACAAAAAAATACACGCGGGGTAAGTATATTCCGCGCTAGCTACTATATCCCGGTTATAACTTCTATGGTTGTGGTAGCTACTGTTTTTAAACTATTATTCAGCTCTCAGACCGGTTTAGTAAATAGCATACTGGAAGCCATGAATCTCCCACGACAACCTTTCCTGACAAGCACAAGACAGGCCATGCCAATACTTGTCCTGATGAATGTATGGAAATGGGTCGGCTTTTCCATGCTCATTTTTCTGAGCGGTTTAAATACAATTCCTGAGCAACTTTACGAATCGGCGCAAATTGATGGAGCTGGTTCGTGGCGAAGACTTATAAGTATTACTATTCCAGCTGTAAGCCAGGTAACTCTATTTGTTGTGATTAGTAATACTATAAACGCATTCAAAATTTTCACTTCAGTTTATGTGATGACAGATGGAGGTCCTGAAGATTCAACTCTTGTCATGGCTTTTTACATATTTCAAAGAGCATTTCGTTACTATAATTTCAGCTATGCATCCTCTTTGGCAGTAGTTTTGCTTATCTTTGTAATTATATTTACTTTAGTTCAATTTAAAATGCTTAAACGGGATTCTTTATATTAGAAAAGGGGAGTTCGGTAAGAATGAAAAATAAATTACGTCAGTATGCTAGATATATATTACTTTCTCTTATTGCACTTGTTTTTATATTACCATTTGTTTGGATAATTATCTCTGCATTTCGCCCTCTCGGAGATATTTTTAAACATATGAATAAGTTTAGCTGGCGAACCTTTGTTCCAATTCCTTTCACTTTTGAAAATTATGTTGAGGTTTTTACACAAGAACCAATGTTTCGATTTATTTTCAATACCTTAGTTGTTGCGGCAACAACAACCTTTTTCGGTCTGCTTATTAACTCAATGGCGGCATATGCCTTAGCAAGAATGAAGTTTCGAGGAAAGAAATTTGTTTTCTCTTTCATTATTTTAACAATAATGCTGCCGATTGAGGTTATGGCACTACCTCTCTATCTGCTGATAAGAAATCTGGGTTGGATGGATACATATCAAGGATTGATAATACCATGGATTGCCAGTGGTTACTTTATCTTTCTCTTAAGGCAATATTTCATAAATATACCAAAGGATATGGAAAATGCTGCTAAAATTGACGGTTGTGGATATTTTGGTGTGTTTTTTAAAATAATTCTTCCAAATGTGGCACCTCCGATGATAACTGTTGGGCTTCTACAGTTCCAACACCTCTGGGATTCATTTCTCTGGCCTCTAATAATTACCAACAAAGAAAAAATGAATGTTATTCAGATTGCTGTAGCATCCAGTACTAAAGAAAATGTTACTTACTGGAATCATATTTTTGTCATCTGTTCTGTGGCTATCCTGCCAACATTATTATTGTTTTTTATTATGCAGAAATATTATGTGAAGGGTGTCTTGTCATCAGGAATAAAAGAATAAAGAGATGGAGTGTTATTTGATTTTGTAATATAGAAAATTCTATAAATACCCTTAAGGAGATTGTTATGTCGCAAAAAGAGAGGATTATTATTGATACTGATGCAGGTGTTGATGATGCTATGGCTATACTGTTAGCATTAAATTCTCCAGAATTGGAAGTTATTGGGTTTACCACTGTTCATGGAAATGCCGAATTATCAGACTGTACAAAAAACGTTCTGCGTTTATTGGATTTAACCGGGAGACAGGATATTCCTGTAGCTGTTGGAGCGGATGCCCCACTAATTCGAAAACCTACTTATGGGAAATTTGTTCATGGTGATGATGGGTTTGGTGATGTGGATCTTCCCTATTCATCTCTAACACCTATTGCAATGCATGGTGTAGAATTTTTAGAGGAAATGGTAAATAAACACCCAGGAGAGATCACAATAGTTGCATTGGGACCTTTGACAAATTTGGCTCTGGCAATAGGGAAAGATAGATCTTTTGCAAGGAAAGTGAAGCATGTCATATTTATGGGAGGGACTTACCTTGAGAGAGGAAATGCAACATCGGTTGCTACAGCTAATTTATTCCATGATCCGCATGCAGCTCGTATTGTGTATGATTCCGGTGTGCCCCTGACGTCTGTAGGACTCGATGGGTGTAGAAAATTCTATTTCAAGGAGGAGCATGTATCACAGTTTTCACTAGGTAATAAGTATGGAAAATATATCGATAAAATTTCTTCTACAATCTATATTGAACGGTACTCTAAGTTCTTAGGGTTTAGAGGTTTTCAGAGTAATGATACACCTTCAATTGGTTATTTGATTGCCCCACAATTATACAAAACAGCAACTCATCATGTAGATATAGAAATTATTGGTGAATTTTCCACAGGACAGACAGTGATCGATTACAACGATACTAGTGAAAAGAGTAAAAATGTCACGATTGTTACTTCACTTGATGGACCTGCTTTGCGTGATCTATTTTTTAAAAGAGTTATTTATTGCGAATGTTAATTAATTCATAGGAGGATTAGAAAAATGAAAAAAATGAGTAGAGTAGTATTTGTATTGGTAATTATGGCTATAGCCTTATTGCCCGTTTACAGTTCAGGACAGGATGAAACCTCTTCTGCAGAGAACCAGGAAGAGTCCAAACTGGTGTTTTGGAGTGTTTCCTATGAGCGTCATGTTCAAGAGGCAATGCGGAATTTAATGGAGCCGTTTGAGGAAGCAAACCCTGGTGTTGAACTTGAAGCAAACTTTTTCCCATATGGGGAATATTTTCAAAAGCTCACAACAGCTCTGGCCGGTGGAGGAATGCCTGATGTATTCCTGGCTGATAGTCCCAATATTGAGAACTATGTATATTTCAATGCATTAACACCACTATCCGATTATCTGTCTGCTGAAGATGTAGATGATTTATTTCCTATGCCTCTCAAAGAGGCAACAGTAGATGGAATAATCTATTCTTATCCCATGCAGGTAGCTAGTGATTGTATAATGTATAATAAAAGAATGTTTGAAGAAGCTGGTTTGACAGCAGCTGACTCGTATGATAGTGCCTGGACTCTGGATGAGTTCCTTCAGGCAGCAAAAGAATTATCAAAACCATCAGAAAATATATTTGGATTTTCATTTCACAGAAGCAACCTTCATGGACAGCAGATCTGGTTCACATTAGCCGGACAGGATGAGTGGATTAGTCCCGATGGTAAAACAGTAGATGGTTATCTGAATAGTCAAAATATTAAGGATATGTATAAGACCTTCAAACAAATGGTTGATGAAAAAGTTCTTCCTAATGAAGGTGTTCCTGATATTTTCGGTCGTGAACTAACTGCAATGTTTGAAGCCAATCCACTGATGATGAAACACTTTAATACTAATTTCCCTGACCTTGATTATGGAATTATGCCAATGCCTATCGGTGTTAATCGAGCAACAAACGGTGGTGGTTTCCATCTGGGAGTATCCTCTCAGACTGAAAATGAGGAAAAGGCTGTTGAATTACTGATGTCGATGACCAGTAAAGAAGGTAGCAAGCAGTGGGTTGAAACAAGTGGATACTTACCTGCTAGAAAATCTACTGTTAATGAGGTGCCGGAACTGCAGAAGTTTCCTTACAGCCTCTATCTTGAACAGTGGTCAAAAGCTGCAATATCCCGACCTGCAACACCAGCATATGCATTTTATCATGACAAGTGGAATAAAGCATTTAATGACATCATGTTTGGTGCTGATATTGATAATACTCTTGATAAATTAGTCAAAGAGATTGATGCAGAATTGGTAACTTATTAGAAAAGTAACTTATATTTACTGAACTGATTCTCTGATGGAAGCAGCTATTAGTTGATTCCATCAGAGAATACTAAGTAAGTATAATGTAGTGTGTTTGAAATAGAGTTGTAAATTGATTTTTTCTTGGAAAAGGTGATTTATTATTCAGGATTATATAGATTATTTAATGCAAATACAGAAGAATTTAACTTTACTGGAGAGTATGCTCTGCCAATAACAAATGGAAGCATATTGATTAAATATAAGTTTTTTATATTATCTGTTGAGATTCTGAAGATGATTCGATGGTAATATCTCAACCATATTTGAATTTCTGTACTTATTTTTTCCATGTCATTACTTGATCTCTAATCTAACTGATTCGGGAGAATATGTATGAAAATAATTATTGGAAATGATCATGGCGGATATGAAATGAAGAGGGTCCTGGTCACTTATCTTGAGGGGCTGGAAGGGTACGAAGTGATAGATCTGGGATGTCATTCCACCAATATTGTCCGATATCCCTACTATGCAGCTGAAACGGCACAAGCTATTCAGAAAGGGAAAGCGGATCGTGGGATACTAATTTGCTCAACAGGAATTGGGATGAGTATAGCTGCCAATAAATACAAAGGTATACGAGCTGCACTTGTATACAGTTCATATCAGGCACGAATGACTTCAGCCCACAACAAATCGAACGTTCTTTGTTTAGGGGGGAAGTGTATTGGTCCTTTTGAAGCTATAGATTGTTTGAGCAGCTGGTTGAGCAGTGAATATGAGGGGGGGCGGCACGATATATCACTTGG
>JABMQR010000030.1 GCA_013202335.1 Bacteroidota bacterium | reverse complement strand
CAATTCGACCTCAAATGGCCGGGATTATCCTGACATGTTATAACTTGGGCAGGAATTTGGGTTACTAACTATAAGCCTATCAATACCGATCAGGAGCAAAAATACTCTACAGAGAATACTTACACTGCAGATTGATGAATCAAAAGCAAGTTAGACCGAGGTTGCTGTATACGTACAATTGTGAATGCTTAAATTCTCAAAATTTACTGTGTAGATTTTTGTTTTATAAATGTATGTACCTTTCCCCAAAGCCAAAAGTACTTTAAAAGAAAGGCTCATGTATAAATTACAAACAAATCCAGGGTAAGATTGTTCTTGATTCGAGGGCTGATCAAACAGCAAAGCTATTCCATAAAACTTGTATTTTTTTTTATCCTACACCCGGCACTTTTTCCAGACAACTTAAAATTCACTTTCTTTTATTTCTTTTCCCAAAGCAATTTACTCAACACACTCACCCCCAAACTTGTATAAACTTGAAAATCGTTCCTGGCACCGGCATCGCACCGGCATCCATCTCGCGATGGACACCTTTGCCTTCAGCTAGTGGTAGGCAATGCAACCCCCACAGAGGACTTCCACCTCCAAGTGAAGTACCATGCTCGGCACACTTTAAATAAAGCCCTTGTCGGGCTTTTTTACTATTTACAAAGAAAGATTAAATAGGGTAATCAATAAATAAGTGTAAATAATACTTGACACATTGTAAAGTCTATAATACATTATGTATATAAAACCTGACAATGCTCTAAATGCAAAGTCAAAAGGAGAGTTTTAAATGAAAACTTATAGAATGAATGCAGTGATGGCTGGTGTGCTTTACTTCCTAGGGACAGCATTTGGTGTTGCAAGTACTGTTGTTGGGGGAAAAGTGATTTCTTCAATAGTACTAACAAAGCCACTTTCAGGGATAGTTTTACTGGACTTGGTTGCTATTGATTCATCCCGTATTCTTGGAGGATCGTTTTTCATCCTCTTGATGGGGATTTCACTGGTAGCAATGACGGCTTTCTTATACCCGATCTTTAAAAAAGACAGCGAAGAACTTGCGATGGGAATGTTGCTTTTCCGTGGAGCAATGGAGGGAGTTTATTATTTTATGACGACGATAAGTTTTTTAGTATTACTCGCTCTTGGTGAGGAATATGTTGCCACAGGTGCTAATTCAACAGCTTTGCAATCTGTGGGAGATGTCATTTATAAGTTCCAAGACCTTCTTGGACCAACAGGTGCTGTTTTGTTTCTCATTGGTGCTACTTGTTTATACGTTTCTTTCTACCGTACACGTTTAATCCCTCGCTGGCTGTCTGTTTGGGGACTGATCGGAGTAGTTCCATCTATGGCATATGCCTTGTTACATCTTTTTGGAATGGACAATGGTATTGGATTTTATTTACAAATGTTACTTGCAATGCAGGAAATGGTGATGGCTCTTTGGTTAATTATTAAAGGATTTAATCGTGAAGCTGTCAAAAAACTTCTAACAAAAAATGCAAGTGTAGAATCATATTAATATATATAAGATAAAATTATAAAGGAGAAATAAATTATGATATACGATGAGAAAAAAAGGTTAACTAACATTTTAAGTAGTGTATTAATTACAGCTATCTACGCAATTATTATTTACCAGAAATATTTAAATGGGGGATTAGATGACTCTGATATCTTTAAATTTTGGGCTATTATAATCTTGATCTTTATCCCAATATCAATTATTGCTCGTATAATTATAATGATTGTCTTTCACATTCTTGAAGCAGTAGTTCAAGCTGCTCAAGGAAAAGATATTGAAGATGAGATTGATATAGTAGATGAACGAGATAAACTTATTCAAATGAAAGCATCTGCTATTTCAATGTATATCTTCGCACTTGGATTCATTTTAGCTCTTACAACACAGTTATTTGATGTTAGTAATCATGTATTTTTTATCGTGTTAATTGGTGCTGGATTAATCACTGATATAGTTTCAGAATCATTAATGATTAGATATTACAGAAGAGGTGTTTAATCATGAAAAAGCTTATTATTGGAAATAATGTAAGAAAACAAAGATTTTTAAAAAATGAAATGACTCAAAAAGATTTAGCACAAGCGGTGAGTGTATCACGTCAAACGATTGTTGCAATTGAAAAAGGACAATATTCACCAACATTAGAATTATGTTTTAAATTATCAATTATATTTAATATTCCAATTGAGCAAATCTTCTTTGTTGAAGCAATTGATGGAGTTAAAATAGAGAAACTTAGATTCGATATGTAATAACGAAAAATGGTATTTAGAGGGATTGTGATTTCTGCGCACCAACTGCACCACCGTTCCGCACTTAAGTACACCAGCTTCCGGTAATACTGCAGCAGAGGAATACTTTCCCTTCATAGAGAGAATCCCTAGATTAGATTAATCCACATTACGTGTAAATTTAGTTAGAGAGGTCATTTTATGAAAGGTAACTGTGGGTATAGTAGGGAAGAGGGCCAATTTGTCAGCCGCAATGCGTAAGCGTGAAGGTATCGAGTCCCGAAAATAATCATAATGCACAGGGTCAAGGAGTTCATATTCTGGAAACCAATAGCAGGGCACACGAAATGGTGAGAGTGTATCTGACATGCCGGGATCTAAGTTCGTATCGGGCAAACAAACTTGCATTTTTTGCATCCTACACCCGGCACCTTTTCCCGACAACCTAAAGTGGTTTACCGGCTGATCGGTGGTCCCAAAGTTCCCGTAGAACCTCTCGGTCCAGGGAGTTTTTCCCTTGGGAGGGGAGTATCCGGCTGATGTCCGTAAAATCGGAAGGATTAATGACAACCTGCAGGCCGAAGGAGGTAGAAACTCTGATACTGTCTTCACCCGCCTTAACGTGCCGTCCGTCCGGGGAAAGGGCTGCGGTTCCCGAATCGTGAATCAATTTTCTATTTTCCAGCCTTTGTGTCCTGTTCTTCATGCATACACTTCTGCAGAATCCGCAGACGGTATAGTATAACCATTCCGGATCAAAAACGGTTTTTCTATAATCCGCAAAAGGGTTATCCCCGTCCTGCATTTGAGGATCAGATTTCTGAAGAGAGATGCAGAGAGCATCAAGATCCAGTCTCTTTTCCGGCAGGGGTGTTGCCAGTCTATAGGGGCTCCAATTTGACCAGGCTCCCTTGGGAGACAGCCCTTCATACCCGGTACAGCCAATCCAACAGCAGGTATTGGGCTGCTTCCTGCTTATGGTTTCCGTAATTCCGGCGACCGTTACTGTATATGACTCACGGGGATGTATCATGCCTACCGGACATACGATCGAGCACATTTTACATCCGTCGCAGGGATTTTGTTCACACAGAGGATCTTCTTCCAATACCGCATCGGTAATCACGCTGCCCAGTTCCACAAGAGCTCCATATTCGGAAGTCATGAGGTTGCCGCTCCATCCAAGCCTTCCCAGACCGGCAGCTACCGCTGCATATCTGTGGGAAAATTCTGGATGAAATTCGGTCATCTCCGTGATGTCGGCAGCTCCTTCTTCGGGAAGGTAGTTATTGTTGATGTCCACATTCACCGCACGGTGTCCAAGACTTTCAAGGGTATGAACAAGTGCGTCTCCGATGGTATACAATCTTTGTACCGTTTCTTTTCTGTCTTTACAGTGTGGTTCCCAGTTTCTCTTTCCAAGGAAATCGGCAGTCTTGTTCCCATCCAGGGCAAGGGCAAAGGAGATGACCGAGCGGGCACCGGGCATAAGAGCCGCCGCATTTCCGGAGGGAGGTGAATCGGCCAATCGCTCCACGGATGTGACACCCACAAGACTGGCTCCCTGTTGGAGGGCTAGTTGTTTTATTTGAAGGGACAGTACTTTCATGTACTTCATTATATTATAAAAATTGAATTTTTGCATACAGACTGCATCTTCGGAGCCAGTCCCCTTTTACCTGTTTGTATAAGTTCATAGGTGGGCATGTTGGATAAGTTTCTTACATGCATCCCGAGCCAGGTACTTTTGAGTGCTATCCCAAAACCTCAAAACCTCTATCTCATTTTCAAAAAAACTTACACACTCCCCCACACCCAAAACTTGTACAAACTTGAAAATCGTTCCTGGCACCGAGATACTGGCACCGGGATCGTTCGGAAATTCCACTGTGTTTTTTCGTGCAGAAGGAACCAGGTACAATTATTCAACTCGACCAATTTCCCATTCCCCCATTCTCTTAATAACAAACAATTTACACTCCCCTCTTCCCCCAAAATGTGCACTTTTATGGAAATCGTACCGGGTACCGGAATACTACCGCAACACCTTGAAAAAGGAGATTACCGGGCTTGAAAACAGCATCAGGTCTAAAATACCAAAAAGACTTCCGGTAGTACTTACTCGTACTGAAATAGAGAAAATATTCTCCTGTATGCAATATCCCTACATCCTCATGGTAAGTATTAT
>JABMQR010000374.1 GCA_013202335.1 Bacteroidota bacterium | reverse complement strand
GCAGTCGATGGATTATCAAAAATCACCTGGGGGGTACGACCGGAAGATGTTTTCATGACCTCTGAAAAGAGTAAAAATTCACTTCGCGGTACTGTTTTTGTTGTTGAGAATATGGGGAATCATAAGATTATTGATGTACAGCTTAAAGATGGAACCCTGGTAAGAGTTAGAGAACTCCCAAAATCTGATTTCAAAATCGGAGATAACGCTTCAATTGCATTTGACATGAAGATGGTACGCCTTTTTAATACAGAGAACGGCGATTCCATGATGTATCAGGAGTAAACTATGGCTGAATTGAAAATTAAAGGCGTTACGAAAGTCTTCGATGACATAACTGCAGTAAATGAGCTTAATCTGGATATAAAGGATGGAGAGTTCTTTGTTCTGCTGGGTCCTACAGGAGCCGGGAAAACAACGACCCTGAGACTTATTGCCGGACTTGAAAAACCCGATTCTGGTGAACTTTTTCTTGGTGATGAGCTAATTAATGATTTAAATCCTGCTGATCGGGATATAGCAATGGTTTTTCAGTACTACACGCTGTACCCCCACATGACCGTACGGGAAAATCTTGCTTTTCCTTTAAAATCAAAGAAGAGAAATGTTCCGGAAGCTGAGATTGCTGAGAGAGTTTTAAAGGCAGCCAGAACCTTAAATATTGAGAGTAAACTTGACCGAAAATCAACAGAGCTTTCAGGCGGGGAGATGCAGCGTGTCGGCATAGGACGTGCAATCGTAAGAAATCCAAGAATATTTCTTATGGACGAACCACTGTCAAATCTGGATGCAAAACTGAGAGAGACCATGCGTTCTGAATTGGCAAGACTGCATATTGACCTGGGTGAAACCTTTGTCTATGTAACTCATGATCAGGTTGAAGCTTTGACCATGGCTGACAGAATTGGAGTTCTTAATGAAGGCCGTCTTTTACAGATTGGTACTCCGGATGATATCTATAATCAACCGGCAAATCTTTTTGTAGCAACTTTTGTAGGCAGTCCGCAGATTAATGTTGTTGAAGCTGAAATTGAGGGGAAGGAACTTAATTTAACTTCTTTAGGCATTAAAGTTGATTTATCAGAGTCCCAGAAGGCAGCCTTAACGGGAATAGGTGTATCCGGAATAAATATTGGAATTCGCCCTGAAGAGATTACTATTGTTCAGGACGGCGGCAAGGAATGCTGTACCGGTACTGTTCGGTTTAAACAGAGCATGGGAGCTGAGGATATTCTGAATATAAAAGTTGGGGAAGGCATGTTAAAAGCTATAGTATCCCCTCAGCTTAGAATTAAACCCGGAGACAGTATTGGTTTTAATATTGATATATCGCGAAGTCATCTCTTTGATAAGGAGACAGGAAACGCAATTAGATAATGAGCCAAAATCCTATAAAGCAAAGATTTATAGGATTTTAGCTTCAGAAGTTTTTTGATAAAATGATTAACTTATTATTTTATCAAAAAACTTCACATAGGTTGATCTTTGCAAAATGGACTAATCCCTTCGGTTTTTGTCTCATAATTTTGAAAGATCCTCATAATGATGTAAATCAAAAATTTCTGAGTAAAAGGAGAGAAAAATGGGAAAGAAAAAAACATCGATTGGTGCATGGGCTTTTATCTGGGGTGGATATTCTGAAGATCCGATTCCTCATGAAGAAGTAGTCAAAACACTCTCAAAGCTGGGGTTTGACGGAATCGAAGTAGCGGCATTCCCTCCATATCTGGAGAGTAATACCAGAGAAAATCGTCTTGCTATGAAGAAGCTGTATGATGATTACGGATTAGCCCGTTCCGGCCTAGCGGCACCTTTTCCCTCTCCCTGTACCAGTACCCGGGATGAATATCTTGATGCGGTAAAATCAAATCTTGAAATTTGTGTAGATATCGATATTCCCAAACTCAGGGTGGATACGGTTGATTCTCCTGTCGCTGTCCCAGGCGGCATGGACTATGAGACCTGTTTTTCCAGAGTTGCTGATATCTGGCGAGAGTCTGCAGAACTTTGTGAGAAAGCAGGACGTCAGTTGATTTGGGAATTTGAACCCGGATTCCTCTTTAATAAACCCTCAGAGGTTGTTCGGATGGTCTATAAAGTGGATCACCCAAATTTTACGTCTCTATTTGATTCATGTCATGCTCACATGTGCGGTGTTTTGGCATCCAGACAGTTGGGAGAACCAGAAATTCTTCCCGGTGGAGTAGTACAGTTTGCACACATGCTGACAGGGAAAATAGGCCATATACACCTTATTGATTCTGATGGAACCCTTCACGATGGAGATACATCAACACATGCTCCTTTAGGTACGGGAGTGCTGAATTTCGATGAAATTATGCCGGCTATTGCTGAGGCAGGATATGCCGATGACTGGTGGCCGATTGACCTCTGTTTTTGGCCGAAGGCACTGGATGTTACCGCTGATAGTAAAAAACATCTCGATGCGCTCATTGAAAAGTTCGGAAACTAGGAGGCTGACGATATGAAAGGAAAAATGAAAGCCCAGGTTTTTTACGATGCAGAGAATATGAAACAGGAAGAGGTGGATATTCCTCAGATTAGCCCTGTTGAGGTGCTTGTTAAGGTTAAATATGTAGGAATCTGCGGATCTGATGTCTCTTATTATTTTGGGTGGAGCCCTGTGGATACCCCAACAGGAAAAGGTCCTATAATTCTCGGTCATGAATTTACTGGTGAAGTCGTTGAAGTGGGTGATGTCCCCAAAGCGCTTGGTCTTTTTAAACCAGGAGACCGGGTTGTAGTTAACCCAGTACAGAACTGTAATGCATGTTACGCGTGTGCAGATGGAAAAACCCACTGCTGTTCCAACATGTCGGTTAATGGTGTTACAAAAGACGGTGCATTTGCAGAGTACTGTTCCGCACTTTATACAGGATTATTTAAGCTGCCGGATGATATGAGCTATAGCGATGGTGCATTTATTGAACCATTGGCATGTGCCGTAAACGGCATGAATAAGATGGAGATCGAACCAGGGCAATTTGTCGTTGTGTTTGGTCCCGGCGCTATTGGCCTTATGATGGTTCAGATTGCTAAATCCATAGGTGCGGGAAAGGTGCTTCTGGTTGGAACCCGTGACTACCGCCTTGAAATGGGGAAAGAGTCCGGAGCCGACTTTATCATCAATACGAAGGAGAAAAGCTCTCCCTATTATGAGGGTGATGTAAAAGCAGCCGTTGCAGAACTCACCGGTGGAAAATTAGCAGACAGGGCTATTGTTCCGACAGGATCAAATGATGCCTTTGAACTTGCTGTTGAAGTTTGCGGTAACTGTTCAATAATTGTACATTTTGGTCTTCCTGATGAAGGCGCTAAATTTTGTATCCCTGCTCTGAGTTTTCATACCATGGATAAACAAATTCGTTCGGCCTGGCTTGCTCCCGGTGTATGGCCGCAAACGCTCAGTATGGTAAATGAAGGCCTTGTTGATGTCAGCAGCCTTGTGACACATACCGTATCATTGGAAGAGACGGGTTCTGCAATTGAGTCTCTTAGGGATAAAAAGAACAATCCACTTAAAGTACAAGTGAAAATTGATTAAAGGCAGGGAAAAATGAAAGCAGAAGCAAGTGTTAGGGTAGTAGTAGTTGGATTAGGATTCGGCGCTGAATTTATACCCATTTATCAGGATATGAAACAAGTTGAGGCAGTGGGGATATGTGCCCGGACCGCTTCGACAGTAAAAGAGGTGGGTGACCAATATAATATACCGGAAAACTTACGCTTTACCGATTTTGATGAGATGCTCATACGGGATGACATTAATGCCGTTCATATTGTTACTCCACCGCAGGCACACGCAAAACAGACAATTGCCTCACTTAATGCTGGAAAGCATACTGCCTGTACCGTGCCGGTCTCTCTTAGTGTCGATGACTGCAAGGCTGTGGTAGAAGCAAAAAAACGAGCTGATAAGGTCTATATGATGATGGAAACGGTTTTATACAGCCGCGAATATCTGTATGTGAAAAATCTCGTAGAGAGTGGAAAATTCGGAAGAATCCAGTTTGCCCGTGGATCACATCAGCAGGATATGGGGCTTGAAGGATGGCCCGAATACTGGCTTGGATTTCCTCCAATGTTTTATG
>JABMQR010000373.1 GCA_013202335.1 Bacteroidota bacterium | reverse complement strand
TGTATACACCCTATTACATTAAGTCCATGCCGTATAACTCATGACATTAATTAATTTTCTTGCATGTATCTTTTTCAGATTGATCCTGTTTCGGAAATCTCAGAATTTTTGAATAGTTCGCTCTGTTTTTCCCGTATATATAGTTATAGATCATCTCTAAAGGATTGTTTAACACAATGAACTATACGGCAATATCTACAAATTTATAAAATTTCTTACCCCCCCCCATTTGTATAAACTTGTAAATCGTTCCTGGCACCCGGGTTGAAAATGTGTGTTTTTGTGGAATCGGTACCCGGCACCCAAGATTGACCGGCTCCAAACCCACTATTTTTATTCCTTTACCCATAAAAAACTTGCTTCTTCATTCCCCTAGAAAATGTGGCCGTTTGTGGAAAACGTTCCTGGTACGGAATTCCAAAAGTTTGGCCATCCCAAAATCCACTCTTATCATTCCCTTACCCATAAAAAACTTACCTCCACATCCTCCTGGAAAATGTGACAGTTTGTGGAAATCGTTCCTGGTACAGCACTCCTGAATAATCCTTTTAATTATTCATCCCAAATCATATCCATAGTTATTTTTCAACTATGGGTTTGGTTTGACATGTACGTCTTACCCTTCAATTCCCGGCAATTCAATTAGATCACCTAAAGCATATCTCTGGCCATGATGGGAGCATTCCGGACAATTATCATCAACTCTCGGTTCAACCAATGAATACTTATTTTCAAGAGGAAAATAATGAACATAATGGTGCTGCGGTTTTCCTTGTCTCAATTCTAAATAGTCAAACATGAAATCATTGACTGCTAGCGATGCAGATATGGCGTTCAAGCTGATAACACTCGGGTTAGATGTTTCGGTTCCATATGCCTGCTTTTTTCTCTCATCGTCACTTTTTGCTTCTTTGGCCATCTGGGTTGTATCTATTAGCTGATTACACCAAAGACACCCGACTCCAGGTCGAACAGCACGGTTTGCACAATACACCTGCAAAATTTCTCCATTCATATTTGATTTGATCTTTACACCCATCTGAGTTCCAGGTATGAGGTATTGATGAATAAGTGCATTAAAAACAAGCCGCGCTCTCATGGAATCAGCCGCAAGAAAAAGGTAGTCACATGTTAGTAATTTTGTCAAAATGGAGGACTTTGCAAAGTCCTCTGGTATTCGTCTAACAACAGAAGAAGGGTTACCTTGCATGAATACCCTTTCAGCAACATCAACTTTTAGTGTTCCCTTCTTTACATCATCGTCATTTGCTCCGACTACTCGTGAAAGGTTTGATGACTCCATCCTGTCACTATCGATAAGTGTAACTTTCCCAACACCAAGACGTGACAGGTATTCTGATACTAAACTACCGATACCACCTAATCCGATTATTCCTACGTGACACCTACCCAGTTGTTGTTGTCCAAGAGTCCCAAACATATCAATTTGTCTACTATACCGATCATTTTTACTTACATTAGACTTTGGTGTTTTAGGGTATAATCTTTTTATTGTGTTTCCAATAATGGTTGTTTCATGAAGGTCTAAACGAGAGCCATCGGGCAGCCATAAATCAGCCTGAACTGAACTTGTCCCAAAAACCAGAGCACCAACGGGTATTCCCTTAACAATTTGGAGTAAAGCCGGATAGCCAAGAGAATGTGATTCAAAGTCAATCTCGCTAAAATCAACGCTATCCGTAGTATGATGATTGTGGACAGCCAAATAGACAAGTTTTTGATCTCGGGCTCTTGTAATTTTACGGTGAATAAATGTTGGAGAAAGTGCTTTGTAGCCGATTTTACCTGCACCATAGTCAATATCCTCGTTTGCTAGATGTATCTCCCTCACTAACAAAGTATATCGATCGTCAGTAGATGATACCCCAGCCAGGATAACAAGACCATGTTCATCTCCATCGCCAGGAAAAAGATGGTTAATAATCCTTTTGTAGTCTTTACAGGTCAATCGTAAATTCAGTTTTTGTTTCATTGAAGTTTCTCCAAATAATCTAAGATTTTTAAAATTTTGGATGTTATTGTTTGAAATCCAGATGCAGGCTGAATATTATTTCTTCTCGAAATTTGAAGTGCTACCCGTTTCTCAAATTTGTGTCCGTGTGTAATTGGAGCAACGAAAGGCACCTCATCTTTTCTTGTCACACTTCCATCTATAAAAATTGGATATATATCAGCATAGGGATATAAGGCAGATACATGAAATCCAATCCAGGTTCTGTTAGGGCAAAAGCGCTCTCCGAGAGATATATCTTCAACGACAATATAGACTCCACCTTGATTATCGTCTCGAACAGTTATTACGGCATCAGGGAATTGATGTTGAAGTCCATCAATTCCCTTAATTACTTCAGGTTTCATAGTGTTTCCGAATTATCATCAGGGGCAATTGCTGTAAAACAAAGACCTTTGTGAAGTTTTACAGTGTCATTATCACCGATAATTTTTTCCGTCCCATTAGGAAGTTCCTGTTGCAAAATAAAATTCTGTTTTATTAGAACTCCTTGTGTGATGGCACAAACTTTGATTTCTTCACCAGTGGTCCTGTTGCCTTCAATCATTACATCTTGACTATTAACGATGATGATTACCTCTTGATTACCATTTGAATTGTTTTCAGATTTATTTTGAGGCTCTGAATTTTTATTGTCCATGTAGAACTCCTTATCTGTTGACATGTATTTTGATATATCGTAAAATTACGGTGTGAATCAATTGAATCAACGATATGTCGAATATATATGTTATATCGTATTTTGTCAAGTTATTAGGAGAAAACATGCCCAAAGATAAAATTTTACGTTTAGAATTGGGATCAAGAATTCGTGAACTTCGTTCCTCGAAAAGTATGACGGGACAAAAATTAGCTAAAATTAGTAGGATTAGTCCTGCATATTTATCTGAAGTAGAACGGGGTCTTTCTGTTATTTCAGGAGAAAAATTGCTTAGGATTGCGGAGGCCTTAGGTGTTGGTCTTCAAGAACTTCTTTCACCAGAACTACCAGCAGGGTCGAAAAATGAGATGATTTCAATTCCAGATGCTTTATCGGAAGTTGCTGATGAGCTCCACCTTTCATTCCGCCACACACGCAGAATTCTGCAAGGAGCTCAATCACTTACTGCTAGAAGATCATCTGGGTTACAAGAGAAATGGACAAAAGAAAAATGGTTAAAATTCTACGAAAGAGTAAAATTTATGCTTGAGGAGTAATTTCGAAGTGAAATCAGTAAACCCTAAACCTTTAGAGACAGCGCTCAGACTTGATGCCATAATCAAGAATCTTGGTATAGGAAAGAACTGGGATGATCAAGAATCCGAAAAAGAGGTTATTCTTGCATGTCTTGAAAAGGTTAATGGTCTCATAGAAGGAATCGCGCCCCATGGAGAAGCATTTGCATCCAGAGTCGCAAAACACTTTCAAGTACAATTTGAGGAAGTTCGAACTAAAGATGACATCGATTTACTTGAAAAAATCTATTTACATGGAAAAAGAGAAATGGGGTTCGCCTGCCTTCGAGATGAGATTTACACACCAAACGTAGACGCATTGCTGTTTCAGCGAACCAATGCAAAACCGAGCGACTTTGATCGATGGGTGGCAGTGCTTAATTTGACCGTAACTGAAGATAGGGCATATTGGAACAGATTCCATGAGCTATCTCATCGCCTAGCTGAACCACCGCAATATATCCTGCCATTTCGTCGGCAACTGACCACTGATTCTAATGAAGTGGAGAACCTTATTGATAAGATCGCTGGGCATATAGCATTCCCTTCTCAAATTTTCATGCCATACATTCATAACTTGAAATATTCGCCTCTGACTTTTGAAGATATTAAGAATGTTCGAAATGCATATGCTCCTACGGCAAGTCTTCTTGCAGTGACCAATGCAGTTGTCCAAAAATGTGAACGACCAGCCTTGGCTTTTGTCGCCATTATGAAAGCAAAAAAGTATAATCCAAACGGCAATATAGACCTAAGAATTGAACCACATTGTCGAAACAAATTGGCTCGTGAAAATGATCTTTATCTCTTCAATAATATGCGGATTCCATTACATAGTTGTGCCTATCATACATTTCGAACCGGGGTTCCAACGTCTGCTATAGAGAACACAAGAAATTGGACGACTTCAGATGGGAAAGCCATTCCAGAACATACTGTCACAGTATCAGCTGTTAGACTTAATGAAAGAATATATGGACTTATGACCATATAAACAGGATCTGCAGTGCCAGTCAACTTTTTCATGTTTATACAAGTATATAGGTGAGTATGCGTAAGCATCATACCATTACCTCCTACCACGAAAAAGAAATGTATGGTTGGATTGAAACTGGAATCGATACCAGGGAAAGCTCCGAAAACTACTATACAATAAATCCTATACCCCATCAAGACCTCTAAAATGAAGGTTTTTCTCAAAATTCACGCTTAAAAGATACTTTTTCGGAGGCTTCCCATATACCTAAAATGGGTCAGCTCAACACTCACTCTTATTATTCCCTTACCAAAAAACAACTTACCACCCCAACCCCTCTCATCATGTGCATGTTTATGTAAAGACCTAAGCTCGGCCGCACTACCCGGGTACCGCAAATCCAAATCCACTTACCCCAAAACTTGTAAAAAATGCCTGGCACCGGGATATTAAGTTTTGCCACGCTTTAAGTTTTGCCGTATTATTTAATTTTACATTATAATAGTATAGTGTTATTATGAAGAACAAGAGGAAGTAAAATGGCTGATAAAAAAGAAATTATGATAAAATATATTTTCCCAGATGATCACAATCCAAAGTATACTAATGGTGCAGTTGGTGGGGTTAGCCCAAGAGGTGATATTGTTGTTAATTTCTATTTTGAACGACAACCAATACCAAATAAAGATTTTCATAATGTAACTCCTGAGGGAACACTTGGCGATTTAATAGATAGAGATCCAAAAAACTTTAATGATATTATAATAAGATATATCCAAAATGGGGTAGTGTTTGATTTAGAAAATGCCCTCACATTCCATAAATGGTTAGGTGATCGAATAAACGAATTGAGTCAGGCTAAAAAAAGGTAATTATAGTGACAAAAACACTTTTCTCTCCAACCTCAACTATTTCTTCTTTTAATATTCTTCCTAATCAAAATAAACCTGTAGATACAAAATATAGATTGTTTCCTCTTTCAGAGACAAACACTTCATGGGATCCTCTAGGATATATTATTCAAAAAGTAGTCGATACTTATTCGCTCTTGAGCATAACAAAGGGAGTTCAAGTGTTACTTAGTAAAATTCAATCATTTTCTGAATTACAGCATAATTGGAATGGTTATAATGCTAGTCCAATATCCAAAAGTGTAATAAGTAGAACTATACCGATTATTCTTAGTTCTACTGAACACAAACCATTAATTTACCCTACCGGTAGACAATCAATTCAATTAGAATTTTATCATAATAATAATTCACTGGAAATTGAAATAGATGAAACAGAAATAGGGTTAGTATGCTTTAATGAGAAAATTTTTAGATATGAAAAAGAAAACCTAACAGAAAAAGAGTTGCAACAGGAAATAACTAATTTTTATGGACTTTGATAGAATTAACGATCAAGAAGTTCTTTACCGTGGGGTTAATAAAAATAATCCTTATATGTGGAACGATACAGAGAATCGGCCTTCGTCTGCTGTCTTTAAGGATAGTTTTGGTTGTTCTGTAGATAGAGATGGTGAAAGAGAAGAACAAATAATTGTTGATAAATTGAGAGAAAATCTTCATATTGAATTACGTGCCATAGTACATTTTAGTGCTGTTTTGTGTATTCATAATGATATAGAAATGATTCCGAATCCAATTGAATCAAACGATTTTCATGCTATTTTAAAGAGAAATTCAGATACTCCCAAATTATCAAAAAAACAAGCGGGAGAATTAGCAAGAAATTGCCAAGTAATTTCATTTTAACTACTATTTTTCAATTAATCATTCAGATAAAGATTCCTGAATTCAAGTTGTAAGTTCCCATCATTGTAACATCGACTTCATTGTTACTCTTTTGACTCCCTATTCTTCACAACCATCTAATCCAAATTTAGCTCTCCCTTGAACGCTCGTTGACTGAGTGAATCATAGAGATTTTTCAAATCTGTGAAACTTTGGGTGTATTTGGTTTTAATACTTTCTATTCTTTTAACGATATCCACAAATTGAGTTTGGATTTCTATGGGAGGTTTGGGTATAAACAATTTTTTCATTGCATTTGAATCAAATTTTCTTGTACCATGTCCAGCAGTCGATATTAGTTTAAGGATTTGACGTAAAAGGGCATTTAAACAATTCTGCAAATAAACAACATCAATCCCATATATAGGATTAATTGCTTTCATGTCTTGGTTAATTGCAACTTCAATCGCATTTATTGCCACAGGAAATGAATGTACCAGAATCATTCCTCGAACAACAATCAATAAATGATTTGGAGCTATTTGCTTTAAAGAAGTCTCATTAAAAACTATCTCGGAAATATGATCTTCCGCATCATATAATTTCGAGACTTTCATATCTTTAGGACTTATCCATGGAAATTTCCCAGACCAATAATCGTCCCTGCTTTTACTCGGGGTTCCACCACTAATAAATTGACCAATTTTGTGGAATGGGACAACATCCCACCCCTTCTCATTCCAAACAGGATCCCCAAACATCTCCAAAAAAATACTCTTCAAAAACTCATCCAGCAGCCGAATACCCTCTTTACGTTTCTCAATTAACCGTTCCGCCCGAGAAAGAATACCAGCAATTTGGACTTGCTTATGAAACTTAGGAAATTTAAACTTAATTTTATCAAGATTCTTACGGGAAATTCTTCTTCTAGTAGTACCAGTTGAATATCTATTTAACAAACTACGATAATATCCATTGTTAATCATATCTTTTAAATAATTACTAGAAATATCCATTGAATTAGGTCTAACTATACAGATGTCAACAACTGTAACACATTCTTTATTACTTCCAGGAAATATACAGGCTCGTCCTAAAGGATCAGGCATCCTTGCTATTAAAACATCTCCTTTTTGTAAAAAGGTGCATTTAAGTCGTAATGCATTCCTCTTAGTCATATATCTCGATGACTTATCTAAAAAGGAACCATCTCCAATATCAGCTAATTGAATAAGTCGAACATTTCCATTTAGATCCTGATCTTTACTTTCAATCCAGTCTCCATCAGTAAATATGCCATCATTTTTTATTATTTCACTAATAGATAACAGCTTCATCCAATCATCCCTTCCAACTCACACAATTCCCTATCAATCTCACCCTCAAGAACCTTCAGCTTACCAAGAATAACATCAGGAGCATCATACTCAATCTCTTCAAAGACATCCTCTTTGTACCGGCTAATAGAGAGGTCATAGCCCTCATTCACAATCTCAACCTTGGGTACAAAGAAAAACTTCTCCTTCCGGTCACTCTCTATATCCGGATCCCTCTTTTTATACTGACTAACAATATCTTGCAAATCACCATAACCAACCAGCTTTACCCGTTTATCATCAAGGGAGTAACCATCACTCTGCATATCGTAAAACCAGACATTCTCCGTTTCACCACCCTTGGTAAAAATAAGAATAGCCGTGCTCACCCCGGCATAAGGCTTAAAAACACCGCTGGGCATGGTAATAACTGCTTTCAGTTCACATTTATCAATTAGAATCTTGCGGGCTGCGACAAAAGCCTTCCCACTACCAAACAAAACTCCTTGCGGTACAATAACCCCGGCAGTCCCACCCATTTTAAGGAGGTGGTAAAACTGCTCAACAAAAAGCAGCTCGGTTTTTGTAGTTTTTAACTGCAAAGATTCGTTAATATCACCCTTATCAATACTTCCCGTAAAAGGAGGATTAGCCATAATAACATTGTACTTGTTTGCCTCGACAAAACCCTTGCTTAACGTATCCTTATAATCAATATGAGGCGTATCCACCCCATGCATCATAAGGTTCATAAGCCCAAGACGTACCATCGTTACATCAATATCGTACCCATACAGACTATCATTTAAGATATCACTAACCTTTTTCGTCAAAAGGCCACTTACCGAATTGCGAATAAAACCATCTTCATCGGGCGTAAGATTCTTTTTGTTTTTATCCAGTTGAGTTACCATATACTGATAGGCACCAAGAAGAAAACCGCCGGTTCCGGAAGCTGGGTCGCCAATACAGTTACCCAGTTGTGGCGCTACCAATTCGGCAATAAGTTTTATAATATGCCGGGGAGTCCTAAACTGCCCATTCTTTCCTGCCGAGGCAATTTCCGAAAGAAGCATCTCATACACATCCCCCTGAATATCCTGAAAAGCCTGTCCTCCATCGCTGGCATCCTTTTCGATCTCTGCAAAGATCTCTTCAATAGTTGAAATTGCTTCCACCAGAAGAGAGGGTTTGGGGATAATAAATACTGCGTTTTTCATGTGCTCGGTGAAGGGAGATTCGTTCCCGTTAAGCTGTTTTAAAAAGGGAAACACCTTCATCTGCACATGAGAAAGCATCGTTTCAGCACCCATACGTTTGAAATGGCTCCAACGGAGAGTCTGCTTATCCACTTCCAGATCAATTCCGGGAAGGGTAAAATTCCCTTCGAATTTAGATACATATGTTTCGCCGGTAAAATCTGCATCCGAGATGCGTTTTAGATCAAGATCATCTAAGCGTTTCATAAAAAGCAGATAGGTAATCTGTTCAATGGCAGTTAAGGGATTAGCAATACCGCCGCTCCAGAATTTATTCCAGAGCTGATCAATTTTACTTTTAAGTATCGAGTTGCTTTGTAACATTGTTAATCCTTGAGTCAATTTCAAAAATCTGAAATTGCCTTTTGAAGTTTTTGATTAAACGCATCTATATGAATATATAGTAATATTTTCTTTCTAATCAAAAACTACTGACTGATTGTTAGTTCTTTACAAAATGGACTAACCCCTTTGGGTTTTGTCTCATAATTTTGAAAGAATCTATCTTTTTTATAGTACTTTCCCTCATTGTTTGGCCCAGTAGCCGCCAGTTTTTTTACTTCCACGATGTTCTATAAGCCCTCTGCTAATAAGTATTTTCATCTGCCGTTCTATTGTTTTTATCGGCCTGTCAATGGTAACCGTAAGTTGTGCTCCCTGAATTCCCGGATTTTTCTGAATAGCTTTAAGCAGAGATTTTAATCCCTCATTTAATCCCTCATTTAATCCCTCATTTAATCCCTCAT
>JABMQR010000372.1 GCA_013202335.1 Bacteroidota bacterium | reverse complement strand
CATTACTTGCTGCAGATGACATCCTGAAACAGGCTGATGACCTGTTTGATGCTGAAAAGTATATTGAAGGATTTGAATTGATGGAAAATGCCCTGCTTTCAGCAGGTACAAATCGGGAAAAAGCTGAAATTTACTGGAGAATGGCAAAGTTCCAGTTGAATATTACTGATGATGAAGAAGATGCAGGAACTGCTAAGGAAACGCTTCTTGAAATGTTTACCCAGGGAAGCGATTATGCGACCATGGCAACAGAGCTCTATCCTTCAGCGGATTCCTATTACTGGCGTTCTTCAAATGTTGGGCGATGGGGAGAGACAAAAGGTATTCTGGATTCACTCTTCAAAGCCGGTCCTATGAAAGAGGACTTATTGAAAGTAATTGAGTATGATGCGGTTTATGCCGATGCCTGGTATGTATTCAGCAGACTCTATCTTAAGCTTCCGGGTTGGCCGATATCTTTCGGTAATGCCCCTTTTGCCATCTCATTTGCACGCAGAGCAATAGACACCTATGCTGAAGAAGATCTAAAGATCTCTTATTATAAAAGCCTTGCTGAAACTCTCTGGAAAAGAAACTGGAATGTAAGTACACGTAAACGAGAGATTAAGAATCGGGAATCGAAATTGAAAAATGCTAAAAATGAGCATGATAAACAGGCTTATTTTGAATCCTCATTAGGTATTAACTATTCCCCCAATTATACCAGTAATAAACTTGTAGATATGACTGACCGGGAAGAGGCTAAAATCATTACAGATTGGCTTCTTGCGGAGTATGCAAAAATTTCCGATCCATCAAAGGGTGATAAAAATAACATCCAGGAAGTAAAGGATATGGTCGCTGAGTGGAAGTAGATTCAGTGGTTTCATGAAACTCTATACGGATTAGGATTCGGTGGTAAAACTGTCTGATCCTAATCCGTTTTTTTCTGTTCTGTCAGCTTTAAGACTGTGTGATTCAAACACAGCGTCACAATGGTGTTTTATAGCACGCCTTGAAACTAATCAGTGTTGAGTTTATGATGGCATGATGAAAAATCCAAAAGGATAGGGTATGAGCACTAAGAAGCCCCCAACAATCTATGATGTGGCAGAAGCCGCAGGTGTGTCCGTATCAACAGTATCCCGGGTTCTGAACAACCAGAACAAGGTGAGTGATGATATCTGTGAACGGGTTATATCAGCTGTTGCACTGCTGGGTTATAAACGGCTGAAGAGGGAGTCCAGAGCCAGTTCATATAACACCATTGGATTGATTGTTCCGGATATCACCAACCCCTACTACTCAACCCTTATCAAAGGGGTGCAGAATACCGCATATACGTTCAATTATCACGTGGTGTTTTGTGAATCAGAGAATGATCCGGTTCTTGCGGAAAAACAGATTTATCAACTTATCGACCAGGATATTTCCGGATTGATCTTTATTCCGCCAATGCACTTTAAGAAAAGCATTTCCATACCTGTCCCTCTTGTGTTTCTGGACAGAAAACCGACAACTGGAACGGTTCATAACTATGTGGGTGTCGATAACGAGCTGGGAGCGTATAATGCAACCAAGTATCTTCTCAGCCTTGGGCATCAGTCGATACTCTATTTAGGGGGAAGCAAGGATATCAGTACAGAACCTGAAAGGTTTGCTGGGTACTCCAGGGCTATGAAGGAAGTCGGACAGCAAATCTTGTCAGATCATATTCTAGAGTGTGAGTATTCATGGGAGAGAGCCAAACAACTGGTTGTTGATAAATTTGCTGATCGATCGTTTACGGCAATTTTTGGTTCAAATGACCTGATGGCGTTTGGTGCACTTGAGGCGATGAAAGAGTCCGGTTTGCGATATCCGCAGGACCTGTCGATTGTCGGTTTTGATGATTTGCCCTATTCCAAGCTCCTCTCCCTGACCAGCATTGCCCAACCCACCCTGCAGATGGGGCAAAATGCCTTCTTCCTGCTGGTTGACCTGATTAACGGAGATAAAATACCGCCGCAGAAGATCATCTTGCCTACTTCAATCAATATACGTAATTCGTGTATGCAAAATATCAATTCCTGAGACCTGTTCACCCTGCATAATTTCTGAAAAACCAGAAATGAAGAACTTCTTTTTCTGTTGTGAAACAAACGTGAAAGTTTCAAAAACAATTTGACATATTGATCTTCATGGTTTATATTATTTAGTGTTCACAAGCGTGGATATAGATACATAAATGTTTGAAAAATGGGTATTCGTTAATCCTGAACTCCATCAATCTTACTTTGGCGAAGTCGTAGGTGTTCTTACTTATTTGATAAAACGTTTACTTCTCTCATGGGAAGACCGTATCCACGCTTGTGAACACTATATTTATATTACACTAATGCCTGACCTGCACGAAGACGCAACGAGTCAGGTTGGTTCTGGTGGCAGAGCATGAAAATGATTTTCTGAAAATTATTGGAATTGATAAAATTTATCCTGTTGGAGAAGCTATGAAAAAAGTTTTAATTGCCGGAGAATCCTGGATGAGCTTCACTACTCATGTAAAGGGATTTGACTCATTTACGACATCAACATATGCAGAAGGGGTCGAATACCTTAAAAGGGCTCTGGAGGCCGGCGGGTATGAAGTGACATTCATTCCGAATCATCTTGCGCCTTCACAATTTCCCTTTTCAGCTGATGAGCTCGGTAAATACCATGCGGTCATTCTCTCTGATATTGGGTCAAACACACTGCTCCTCTCAGATAATGTGTTTATTCACGGTTCACGTGAGTCGAATAGGTTGGAGGAGCTGAAGAAGTATGTTGAGCGAGGAGGTGGATTCCTAATGATCGGCGGGTATATGTCGTTTACCGGAATCGACGCAAAGACCAGGTATGGCGAGACTGTAATTGCCGAAATTCTTCCGGTTGATTTACTGAAGTATGATGACAGAGTCGAAAAACCGGAAGGATTGGTCCCAATCACGGTCATGGAACAGAAAAACCATGCTGTATTTGATGGTATTGAGGGGGAATGGCCCCATTTTCTCGGGTATAATAAGACAATAATGAAAAAGGGCCAGAGAAATCATGAGCTTCTGGCTGTTATTGGCAATGATCCCTTCATTGCGGTTGGATCGTATGGGGAGGGGAGAACTGCGGCGTTCACGTCAGATTGTGCGCCTCACTGGGGACCGCAGGAGTTTCTTGAATGGAAATACTATGGAACGTTCTGGAACAACATGGTTGATTGGCTGTCACGGGTTGAATAATAACCAGATATGGCAAATGTCTGTGTAAATATACGTTATTCTTTTTGACATCTATGCAAACAAGTTTTAGAATGATATACAGTATTATTAGTAAAACTGTGCAATTTGTTGCACGACCGGTTTCAGCATGCTAGCAAATCAGGGTTATGTACTGATGCCGGAAGATTAAAAAAATTTTTCTTAAGGAGAAGTGGATGAAAAAACTTTTAGTGTTCTTAATGTGCCTGCTGATGGTCTCAGGAATGGTCTTTGCCGGTGGTGAAGCTGAAGAGGCTGCGGATGATGATGTGGTGAAAGTTGTACTGCTGCTTAACGGTACTCTTGGTGACAAATCTTTCTTCGACTCAGCTGAGAACGGCTTGAAAATGCTTAAAGATGAGTTGGGCGACAAAGTTGAAGTCAGGACTATTGAGATGAGTTATGACGAGACAAAATGGGAACCGACCCTCCTTGATGTTTCTGAAGAAGATTATGATGTTATCATTGTCGGTACCTGGCAGATGACTGAAATGCTTGAAGCTGCTGCTCCGATGTACCCGGAAAACCATTATGTAATTTTTGATACAGCTGTTAACTATGCCGGCGGTGGTTTTGAAAACGTCTATTCAATTGGCTATAAACAGAATGAAGTATCTTTTGTTGCCGGTGCACTGGCTGCAAAAGTAACATTATCAGACATGCCTCTTGCTAACAGTGATAAAGTAGTCGGATTTCTCGGCGGCATGGACATCCCCGTAATCAATGATTTCCTCGTTGGTTATATTGAAGGTGTTCAGTATGTTGATAAAGATATCAAAGTTGGTATCTCCTATATCGGTTCATTCAGTGACTCTGCAAAAGGTAAAGAGATGGCTCTTGCACAGTACAACCAGGGTGCGGATATTGGTTTCAACGTAGCCGGTCAGGCAGGTCTTGGACAGCTTGATGCAGCAAAAGATGTTCAGCGATATGCAATTGGTGTCGATTCAGACCAGGCTCTTATTTTTGCTGACAGCGATCCCGCCAAAGCTAACTTGATCGCAACTTCCGCTCTAAAACGAGTTGATAATTCACTTTATCGAGCTGTTAAGATGCACATGGATGGAACAGCTCCCTACGGTGAAGCAGAAGTGCTTGGATTTGCCGAAGAGTGTGTTGGTCTTGCTGACAACGACATTTTTAAGAGTGTAGTTCCTCAGGATATCAGAGATTTTGTTCTTGATGTTGAGCAGAAGATCATGGATGGTGAAATTATTGTTTCATCAGCTTTTGGGCTTACAACCGACGAACTTAACGCATTAAGAAACGCTGTAAAATAGTTTAGTGTCGAGTCAACCGAAAGATGACGTTTTGAGATAAGACGAGCAAAGCACAGAAAGCGGAATGTACTTTATGTACATGAGTATTTCGGGCATTTGTTCAACGCTGTATCAGAACGTCAGGTGAAGGGTGACACAACACTGGCGTGTAAGTTCTACGCATAGTTGAGGTTTACGCTTCAATACGGAGGAGTTCGTGTTGCATGTAAAAATCGATAGCGTTATTAAAAAAACATAAGCTTGTAAAAGGCAAATTTTTACATTTGCCTCGCTTGCAGGCAATGAGTATGGGGGTGCACTCCGCATCCCCATTTTCATATTCACAGGACAGAACAGGAGAAATACTATGCATGATGATGCATTGTTGAGAATGGAGCAAATCACAAAAGTTTATCCCAACGGAATCGTTGCAAATAATGAGGTTGATTTTTCCATACGTAAAGGGGAGATTCATGCCCTTGTGGGTGAGAATGGTGCCGGAAAATCTACGTTAATGAGAATTCTTTTCGGTCTTGAGGAGTCCCAAAAAGGCAGGATTCTACTTAACGGTACAGAAATTAAAAACGATTCCCCACATGTCGCAATTGCGAATGGGATTGGTATGGTTCATCAGCACTTTATGCTTGTGCCCTCTCTCACCGTTGCCGAGAATATGATTCTTGGCGTGGAGCCGAAAAAGGGCTTAAGAATTGACTTGCAGAAAGCTATCAAAGAAACCCGGGCACTTGCCGAAAAATATAATCTTTCTGTAGATCCGTTGGCAAAAGTACAGTTCCTTTCTGTTGGAATAAAACAAAAAGTAGAAATTCTGAAAGCGCTCTACCGCGGAGCTGAAATACTTATTCTTGATGAACCAACAGCTGTTCTGACACCTCAGGAGACAAAAGAGTTGTTCTCAGAGCTTAAACTTCTAAAAAAACAGGGCAATACTATTATATTTATTTCCCATAAACTGCATGAAGTTAAGGAACTCTGTGACAGAATTACCATTATGAGAAATGGTCAGATGAAAGGAACATTTAACACCGCTGATGTTACCCCAACTGATATTTCCCGTTTGATGGTAGGTCGTGATGTTATCCTGGAAGTAGAAAAAGATCCTGCAGTACCCAAAGAGATTGTGCTTTCAGTTAAAGATCTGGTTATGGCGAATAATTTGGGTCAGAGGGCTGTTAAGGGAATCAGTTTTCAGGTGAGGAGGGGTGAAATTCTCGGAATCGCCGGAGTTGAAGGAAATGGTCAGCGGGAACTCGTTGAGGGAGTAACCGGTCTGGGACGGATTGCACATGGCGAAGTCTCCATCCGGGGTGAGGTTGTGAATAAGAAATCAATTAAAGAGATCAGAAATCTTGGAACCTGCCATATTCCTGAGGACCGAATGACCTACGGTGTTGCCAAGGATATGACCATAGAACAAAACGTCCTTGCTGATAAATATGATTCGCCGGATTTTACCGGTAAGATACTTACAAAACCTAAAGCTATTAGGAATCTGTCACAGAAGCTTGTGGATGAATACCAGATAAAATGCAGTTCTCCTCTACAGGAAGTAGGCATGCTGTCCGGTGGAAACATTCAGAAAGTCGTTGTTGCCAGAGAATTCTCGACAAATCCTCAATTAATTATTGCAGACCAGCCGACCAGGGGTATTGATGTAGGCTCGACTGAGTTTATCCGTAAACGACTTGTTGAATTACGGGATGAAGATTCAGCGGTTATGCTTGTTTCAGCTGACCTGAATGAGGTTCTGGAACTTTCTGACTGTTTGATTGTTATGTATGAGGGTGAGATTACCGCATTTTTTGCGGATGCCTCAAAAGTAAGCGAGGAAGAGCTTGGGCTCTATATGCTGGGTATCAAACATCAGACTCCGGAAGAAATTGGGGGTATAGTCTATGAAAAATAAAAAACTTGCTTTTGAGTCACTACGTTCTGTCCTGGCAATTGCAATATCACTCGCGATTGCATTGGTGACTATCCTTCTGGTAAGTGATGTACCGGGTGTCGCATTAAAGGCTTTTTTATTTGGACCTCTTGATAGCATGAGACACTTCGGGAATGTCCTGGAAATGATGATTCCCCTTGTTTTTACCGGATTGGCCGTCAGTATCATGTTCTCGGCAGCTCAGTTTAACCTTGGGGCTGAAGGCGCTTTTTTCATGGGGGCTGTTGTCTCCTCGTTTGTGGCTGTTCAATGGACCTTGCCGGTAGTAATTCATCCTATCGTATCTATTCTGGTGGGTGGATTAACCGGAGCTGTCTTTTGCGGCATTCCTGCTCTCCTCAAAGTTAAATGGGGAGCAAGCGAGCTTGTATCATCCCTGATGTTCAACTATATCGCGTTCTTTTTCGGGCTCTACCTTATTAATTATTTTCTTAGAGACCCGAATGCCGGGGCAATGGTTTCATATAAATTGCTTGCAACCGCAAAACTTCCCTTTATCATACCGAATACACGAGTGCATTTTGGCATAATTATCGCAGTGCTGGCTATTGTGGTCATGTACTTTTTTAATTACAGAACCCGCTGGGGATATAAAACACGATTGACTGGGTTAAACAGCCTTTTTGCTGAGTATTCCGGAATAAAGACAGCGGCAGTTGTAATCAGTGCTCAGCTTATTGGCGGTTTTATAGCCGGAGCCGGCGGCTCTATTGAACTGTTGGGTTTGTACCGCAGGTTTAGCTGGCAGCAGCTTCCCGGCTACGGATGGTCAGGAGTTATTGTTGCCATTCTGGCACGAAGAAACCCTGCCTATATACCTTTAGCTGCATTTTTTCTGGCCTATCTCAGAATCGGGGCGGATCTTATGTCACGGCAATCTGATGTCCAGAATGAGATAGTTGCCATTATTCAGGGTGTCATGATTGTATTGATCGCGGCTGCAGGTTTTCTTGAGAAGGCGCAGTACAAGATGGTTTTTCGTGATGCAACCAAGGACCTGGCCGATTCCGGGAAGAAAATACAGGAGGTTGAGGGATGACAGACTTTCTGCAGATAATATTCACAACCCAATTCGGTTATTCCGTACTCCGGGTAACAACACCGATTCTTTTTGCCGCACTTGCAGCACTTGTTTCTGACCGTGCCGGTGTTATTAATATTGCACTTGAAGGTATCATGCTTATTACGGCACTTACCGGGGTACTGTTCAGTACCTGGTTCCACAGTGCCTGGCTCGGCTTGCTGATGGCTGTTATTATGGGAACCCTGACGGGAATGCTGCTGGGGTATTTTCACTTAAAACTAAAGACAAATGTTATCCTTGCTGCTGTTGCCTTGAACCTCCTGGCCAGTGGCGGAACAATATTTGTTCTCTACCTGATAGCTGGAGATAAGGGTATTTCATCATCTCTTGCAAGTAAGGTGCTGCCGAAAATTACTATTCCGCTGCTGGATAAAATACCAGTACTTGGACCCATACTTTCCGGTCATAATGTACTGACATACTTTGCGCTTCTCTCAGTTTTTCTTATGCACTATTTTATCTATAAAACACCGCTGGGAATGAGAATACGCGCCGTGGGCGAGAGCCCTGAAGCAGCTGACTCCGTTGGAATCGGTGTTAAAAAGACACAATTCATTGCGCTCTCTTTAAGTGGAATGATAGCCGCCTTTGGCGGTGCCTATATGTCGATGGGATATGTTTCATGGTTTAGCAGGGACATGACTGCCGGTCGTGGATTCATAGCACTTGCCGCAGAAGCAATGGGCGGTGCGACTCCGATTGGCTCTTTCCTCACATCGCTTCTGTTCGGCTTTTTCGATGCATTATCTAACTCACTGCAGCTGCTGCGTGTACCTGCAGAGTTTGTTCAGATGATCCCGTATGTTGCTACAGTTGTCGGTTTGGTGCTCTATACAGCGGCTAAAAGAAGCCAGTATCAACGGATGTTGATAAAGATCGGCAGGCAGATGGAACCTAAAGAATGAGAAGAATTCCGATAATTCTTGACTGCGACCCGGGTCATGATGATGCAATTGCCATGATTCTGGCGCATGCCAGCCCCGAGATTGAAATTCTCGGGGTAACCAGTGTTGCCGGGAATCAGACAGTTGAAAAAACAACCTTAAATGCTCTTAAAATGCTGACCTTTCTCGGGTTACGGGTTCCTGTTGCAAAAGGGTGTCCTAAACCTCTTTTTAGAGATCTGATAATAGCCCCGGAAGTACATGGGGTAACCGGTCTTGATGGTCCGGACTTGCCGGAACCCGGGTTTCCTATAGAAGAATGTTCTGCAGTTGAGCTGATTGCACGAATTCTTCGGGAATCAGAGAGGAAGGTAACTCTTGTTCCAACCGGTGCTTTGACAAATATAGCTCTGTTACTTATCGCTTATCCTGAGTTAAAGGATAAGATAGAACAGATTTCCCTAATGGGCGGTGCCGCTGAGGGTGGCAACTGGACTCCAGCCGCTGAATTCAACATACTGGTTGATCCTGAAGCAGCTGATATTGTTTTCAAATCAGGACTGCCTATTACCATGGCCGGTCTTGATGTTACCCATAAAGCTATTATTACCAAAGAAGATACCGAGAGATTCAGGAAGATCGGAACCAAAGCTGCAGGACTCGTGGCAGAGCTGCTGGATTTCTTTGTAACCTTTCATGAAGAGAATTTCCCACAGTTTGGTGGAAGTCCTCTGCACGATGCCTGTGCAGTTGCATGGCTTATCAGACCTGATTTGTTCACCTCAGTGCATAAACACGTAGCAATTGATACCGGTGGTGAATTAACTACCGGCTGTACCGTTACCGATATGCGCGCTTTTCTTGCACCAGAACCAAATACAGAGGTTTTGGTAGATGTAAAGCGTCAGGAATTTGTAGATTTTCTTGCTGAAAGATTTAGCCTGCTGGATTAGTTTTTGAATAAGAATGTATAGAAGAGGTTGAGGATGAGTAATTCAGACAAAAAAATAATTATTGACTGTGATACAGGAATAGATGATGCACTTGCTCTACTTCTTGCCCTACAGCACTCTGATTGGAATATTCTGGGGATAACTGCGGTTTCAGGGAATGTTCCTCTGGAGCATACAGCTCCCAATTGTATACGAATCTGTACATTAGCCGGGAAAAAAATTCCGGTATATGCCGGGGCAGCAAAACCTTTATACTGTAAGTACCGCACCGCTGAGCAGGTTCATGGAAAGAACGGGTTAGGTGGTGTGGAACTTCCTCTTGGCTATGATGTTGAAGAAGAACCGGCTCTTTCTTATTTAACCAGAACTGTTCGTGAAAATCCCGGTGATATTGAAATAATTGCTGTTGGTCCTCTTACAAATATAGCTCTGGCTGTTCTTACAGACCCGCACTTTAGTGAAAATGTGGCTCATTTGACCATTATGGGTGGGGCTATTCATGGTGGTAATGCGACAGCAGCAGCTGAATTTAATATATATGCTGATCCGGAAGCCGCCAAAATAGTCTTTAACGCCGGAATACCCATGACCATGATAGGTCTGGATGTTACAAACCGTGCTCTGTTAGGGTTCGATGTAGTAGAGAGGTGGAGGGCGTCTGACAATACGGTGGTGAGAACTGCTGGTGAATTACTCTTCTCTTTTCACCATTTACTTGATGGAATAGAGGCTAAGGGATATGCACTGCATGATCCGCTCACTATTGCCTATGTTATGGACCCGACACTCGTAACAACCCGGGATCTCTTTATTGATGTAGAGACTAAAAATTCCCTTGCCAATGGAAAAACCGTGGCGGATGAATTACAGGTGACCGGAAACAAACCAAATGTATCAGCTGCTGTAGATTTACAGAGTAATAAATTCCTAAAACTATTTGTTGACGCTATTGAAGGGTATTCCCGAGGAGAATGAAATGGTTTTAGATAATAGATTTTTAATTACTCATGTTCAAATTATTGATGAACAGGGGAATGTTCTTCGTGATAGAACTGTCTATTTGGAAAATAGTAAAATACATACAATCACATCAGATATTTCCGGAATTCCGGAATCCATTCGTAATAATGCAGAGGAGATATCAGGAGCAGGATGCATATTAACACCCGGGCTGGTAAATCTGCATACTCATTCCCCTATGACTATTTTTCGGGGAATTGCGGAGGATGTGGATGCCGATACCTGGTTTAATCGTGATATCTGGCCGTATGAAAGTGTATTAACCCCGGATGACATCTATGCAGGTGCTTACCTTGCCGCTGCTGAGATGATCAATTACGGAGTTACTGCTTATGCAGATCACTATTTCTCTGCAGATACTATTTGTGAGGTTGCCGCAGAATCAGGACTTCGGCTGGATATTTCGCCAAACCTGTTTGGTCTTGAGGGAGATTTTAATGAACAGCTTCAGCAAACCCGTAAAACATTCAATACATGGAATGGGTATGATAATCGGATTGCTGTGCGTCTTGGGCCGCATTCACCCTATACCTGCACTCCTGAACAGCTAAAAGAAGCTGCAGCACTTGCGGTGGAGTTAAAAACAGGCATTCATCTCCATGTTTCTGAAACAAAAGAGCAGGTTGAAAAGAGCCTTGAACAATACGGGAAAACCCCCTTTCAGGTTATAGCTGATGCAGGATTATTTGATCTGCCGCTTATTATCGGTCATGGAATCCATTTGACCAATGAAGATCGAATATTGCTTGACCGACAGAAAACCATGATGGCGATCTGCCCCAAAACATATCTTAAATTGGGTATGGGGACAGGAAATCTTTTTACTAAATCTGAGGAACTTCCTCTTGCAATTGGAACTGATGGAGCAGCCAGTTCCAATACCCTGAATCCGATGGAGCAGGCCAGGCTGCTTGCACTTCTGGGGAAAAACCATGCGCATACAGGTGAAGCCTGGGATGCAGTAACAGTTTGGAAAATTCTTATGAACGGACACAATGCGCTGCCGTTCGGGACTGGAAGAATAGCTGAAGGTGCACCGGCGGATTTGGTTCTTTGGTCACTATCTGATATAATGACAGCCCCAATATACAACCCACTGGCTGCATTGCTCTATTCAGCAGACCCATCACACGTTCAGTATGTCTGGGCTGCAGGAAAGCTGCTAAAGAGAGATGGGAAGGTCATGCTTGATACAGAGAACATTGTTAAAGAAGTTTCGAAACGAGCTGAGTCTCTGGTAAAGCGAGGACGGGGTAACACCAAGCTGGTATTCTAGGGATAAATTTTAGGAGATTAGGAATGATACGGATTGCAGTTGTTGGAAGTATAAACAAAGATGTCATAATGCAGGTAGAGAGACACCCAAAACCAGGTGAAACGTTAACTGCTGTAGCTGTTTCTGCTGCTTTTGGCGGAAAAGGGGCAAACCAGGCAGTAGCAGCCGCACGATTGGGTGCAGAAGTAACCATGATAGGGGCAGTCGGAGAAGATTCTACCGGTGATGAACAGATAGAGCATTTCCGGAATGAGGGAATACGCACCGACGCAGTAATGCGCTGCAGCGAACCCAGCGGAGTTGCCTATATAACCGTAGACTCAGCTGGTGAGAACAGTATTATTCTCTATCCAGGAGCAAATCACCAGATAACAGTGGAATGGGTGGAAAAGAACAGGTCATATATTGAAGATGCTGATGTTCTGCTGCTGCAGCTTGAAATACCGGTTGAGGTATCTCTGGCAGCTGCTGAAATAGCTGATAAATCAGATACCATTATTATTTTTAATCCGGCTCCGGTACATCCTATTCCGGAACGCCTCTTTGAGCTGACTGATATTATTACACCGAATGAGACCGAACTGGCACTGCTTTCTGGAGAAGACGATCCTGAAAGAGCTGAAAAGATACTCCTGGGGAAAGGAGTTAAGTCGGTACTGGCAACAATGGGGGCGGACGGAAGCAAATATCGTGATGCCGGATTTCAGTTTAGCCTGCCTACTTACAGCAGTGTGAAAGTGGCCGATACCACTGCAGCAGGAGACTCCTTCAACGCAGCTGTCGCATTCTCAGTAGGATCAGGTGATGATATTGCCGATGCAGCCGCCTTTGCTACTGCCGTAGGAAGTATTACTGTTTCCCGGTTTGGGGCACAGACATCACTGCCGACAATGGAAGAAGTTGAAAAATTTATAATTGAACATCAAGGTGAATTGAAATAGTAGAAAAACAAATATTGGAGGTTCTTGCAAAATTCTTGATTTTGCAAGAACGACCTATTAGTAAGTTTTTTGATATAATAATATATACTGATCATATAAGTAATTACTTATATGATCAAAAAACTTAAGAAGGAAATTTCATAATAATTTCCTCATTATAAGGAGATTAAGATGGGAACAGCACATATAGGAGCAGAAAAGGGTCAAATTGCAGAAAAAATATTATTACCAGGCGATCCGTTAAGAGCAAAATTTATTGCTGAGAATTTTCTGGAAGATGCAGAGTGCTACAATTCTGTACGTGGAATGCTTGGATATACCGGTATGTACAATGGTAAACGGGTATCAGTACAGGGAACGGGGATGGGAATACCATCAATCTCAATTTATGTTGATGAATTGATAAATGTGTATGGGGTAAAACGACTCATCAGAATAGGAACCTGCGGAGCCTTGCAGGAAGATGTAAAACTTAGGGATGTGGTAATTGCAATGGCAGCAAGTACCGACTCCTCTATTAATAAAATACGATTCGGCGGGATGGATTATGCACCCTGTGCCTCACCGGAGCTCCTTTTTCCGGCATGGGAAATTGCTGCTAAACTGGGGATCTCCGCAAAAGCCGGTAATATCCTTACCTCAGATACCTTCTATTCAGATGATCCGTTATCCTGGAAAATATGGGCGGATTTTGGTATTTTGTGTGCTGAAATGGAGACAGCCGGACTTTATACCCTTGCGGCAAAATATAAAGTACAGGCACTCTCCCTGCTCACCGTAAGCGATTCAGCAGTAACCGGTGAGTCATGCAGTGCCGAAGAACGACAGATTAGTTTTAAACAGATGATGAAACTTGCTCTGGAGATAATATAGATGACTGAAGCTATCCTAACTCTTGTTCAGGAGCTTGTTCGTATACCGAGCCGGGGTGGTGTGGATGATCCCGCTCCAATATTGGAGACCATAGCCCGATGGTTTAAAGATGCAGATCTTCCGGGAGATATTTTAACCGATTCCTCCGGCAACCCCTGTGCTTTTTATGCAGAAACGGCGGGAAACGGAACGGGTAAGGATTCGCTCTATATACTTGATGCCTGCATTGATACAGCAGACACAGGTGATTTGGATTCCTGGTCACACGACCCTTTTGCTGCTGAAGTTGAAGATGGTTGGCTCTATGGACGGGGAGCGGGTGATTCAAAAATGGGAGTTAGTATCTTTTCTCATATTTTTCGGAATTTCTATCGTGCCAATACCACTGGTAATGGGCGATTAGGCGTGTTGTTTGATGCAGATGAACATACAGGAAGATTTGGGGGAGTAAAAAGGTTACTTGAGAACAAGAACGATATAACTGGTGTTTGTATTGGATATCCGGGAATGAATGAACTGGTAATTGGAGCCCGGGGTTTTTATCGGGCAAAAATACGAATTCCAGGGAGAGCGGGACATACCGGGATGCCGGCTGCAACTGTTCAAAATGCCGCCAGAGTGGGAGCCGATTTTATAACCCATCTGTATAAGGCATGGGAATCATTTATTACCACATTAGCAGAAGATAGGGATTTTCCTTTTGGACCGGGTATGACTGTAACCGAAATTCACAGTGGAACTGCTTTTTCAGTTGTACCGGATCTCTGTACTGTTTTGATTGATTTTCGGCTTACACATCTTTGTCAGGAGCATGACATCGTAGAGTTTCTTGATTCTGTAGTATCTCAATTCGATGGTTTTTCCTGTGAAAAAATTGACACCTGGCCTGCCTATACACTGCCTAATAACCATGAGCTGGCAGAAGGGTTGGGTAACGCTGTTGAAAAGATAACGGGACATACACTTCCGAGGATATACTGTGGACCCTCAAATATTGGAAATTACCTGGCTTCATACGATATACCGGCCACCTGCGGGTTCGGTGTTATATGTGAAAACTTTCATGCAGCTGATGAAAGAATTCGGGTAGATACAATCGGGACGGTGTATGAGACATACAAGGAAATGGTTACTTCATTAATTGGGTGATGTTCGTTTGAAAGACCAGAAGTTTTAGAACTGTATATATCGTTATACTAAACAGCCTTATATTTAGCTCAATTGAAAACCTCAAAGATTAAAACTATTACTTCTCCTCTTCCGCCTTCATATCAGGATCACCTTCAGGTGTGTGTGTTTTCATATACTCATGTTCTGCTGAAAGATGAGAAAAATAGTGACGGAATGTCCATGTTAGTGCCGATTCGGTTACTGATGCAAAAATGATATCCTGCGGGTTTTCTGAAGTGCTTTTAATTCCCCTCATTATTTTAAAGAGACGCTGTTTGTCTGAGGTAAGTATCAGTACTCCCCGCGCAGCGGCACTGTCTGAATAATCTTCACTCATAATTTCCTGCTCAGAAAGATTAGAGTCGAACAGTATTTCAATATGTGTACCAACGTTTGAATCAAGAAGATCATCAGTTATGCTGCGGGAAAAAATTTCTGTGTCCATATAATTTGCTGCCTGAAGCTGTACAGCTGCAGCCTCAAGACCTTTAGCAATTTGACTTTGGGAAAATCCTCTGAACAGGCATAAAGCATCATTTTCTTTCATGTTGACTCCTATAAAAAGTCAACCATAAGCTTTCTTACAAGCCTATAGATGCTGGGGTCACCCAGCCTTATCGGCATTGACTGCTGCCGATTGCATTTCACTATATTGCTTCGAGAATGCCATCTT
>JABMQR010000371.1 GCA_013202335.1 Bacteroidota bacterium | reverse complement strand
GTAGAGACTCCTGATTCAGCCTTACCAGAGATTGAAATACCTGCGGTTGAAATCGAACCAGCAGCAGAACCCATTCCAGAACCTGAAGTTGCAATCGAACTCCCAATAGAAGAACCAGCTTCTGTACCGGTATTATCAAACGAACGCCAACCTGAAAAAACAGCCCCTGTTTTTAATACTACTATTCCCGAAACTCCGATAGTCACCGAACTTCCAGAAGGTGCAGTAATAGTTGCTGCAGCAGCTGAAAAAGAAATTGTTGAACCGGAAGAAATAGAAGCTCCGTTAGAACCTGAGCCGGAATCTGTACCTGAAGTATCAGCTGTACCCGAAGTACCTGCTGTACCAGAGGTACCTGAAATTGAATATGTGTCAATATTTGACTCAATCCGGGATAACGACCTAACAGTGACTGAACGATTTATTTTGGATGGAGCTGATCCAAACCAGATTGATGAATATGGAACTCCACCACTATATGCTGCAGCAGAGACAGGAAATGAGCTAATGATCCGTTTACTGCTGAAACATGAAGCAACTCCTTCGACCACAAATGCCGATGGGCGGCTGCCAATACATGCTGCAGCAGAAATATCTTATGAACTGGCCTCACTCCTTACGGGAAATGGTAATCTTATATTTGCAGTTGATGAACTGGGAATCAGTACCCTAAGGAATGCCCTTTTAGATGGCCCAAGAGCTGTTACGAAGCTTCTTGGTGAGGACCTTGTAAATACTGCAGATGAAAACGGAAATACTCCTCTTCATCTGGCATCAGAAATGGGCAGTGTCGAGAACGTCAGGCAGTTACTCACAAACGGTGCTGATATCAACATTCGTAATAATGAAGAACTCTTACCGCTTGATATTGCTTTTGGATATACCCATAGCAGCAAACATGTACAGGTGGTGGAAGAATTAATTAAAAACTATTCAGACATCCCGTCAAACCAGACCTTCTATTACGCGTTCCAGGCAATATCTAATACCGGTGTAGATTCCCGGTTTGAAAATGGCGCAACTGTCCTGCACTATACCGCTAAGCACAATCACCCTGCCCTTATGAATATGTTCATTAAACGCGGCGCTTATCTTGAAGCACGTGATGAAAACAACAACACGCCAATTCACACGGCTGTAGAGTACGGCAATCTTGAAATTGTGGAACTTCTTATTCGTTCCGGGGTAGATGTGGATGCAAGAAATGGATCCAGCAGTACCCCATTGCATTTGGCTGTTACCCAAAACGGCAAAAAGGAAATTATTGAGTACCTGCTAAACAGTGGTGCAGACATAGACAGTAGAAATGTATTTGGTGATACAGCCCTTCATATAGCCGTGGATCCCGAAGTCTCCTCTGAATTTGTGCAGCTGCTCCTACTCAGGAAAGCAGATCCAAACAGTCGTGACAAAACAGGAAACACTCCTATCATGCTGGCTCTGGCACGTGATAATCGGCAGGCAGTAGAACTTCTCCTTGCAAACAACGCAGATTTATATGCAAAAAACTATAATGAAATCACTCCGCTAATCCGATCCCTGATGAAGGGAATTAACGTAATAGATTGGTTCTATACTTCTGAGATGAACCAAACAATTGATGCTTATGGCAATACACCCCTGCATACAGCAGTAACTAACAGAGCCGTGCTCGATGTAGTTGAGTTTATTATTAACTCAGGAGCTGAACTTAATAAAAAGAATTTTCTGGGTGATACCGCGCTTCACGCTGCGGTCGAAGCCGGTTATACAGATGCAGCGGCTCTTATGATAGAGTATGGTGCCGATCCGTTCCTGGCAAACAACCGGGGGAAAGCCCCTGCTGTTCTGGCTTTTGAAAAGGGAATAGAGTTTACTTCCCGATTAATAACGCCCAACAACCTACTAATGGCTGACACCTCTGGAAACACCCCAATTCATATGGCAGCACAATGGGATTTTCCTGATATCGTTTCATATCTCATTGAACAGGGTGCAAATGTTAATATTCACAATATTGAAGGATTTACCCCGATTCATTATGCCGTAAAAAATAATAGTATTAAGATATGTCAGGTTCTTTCAAACAGTGGTGCTCTCATAGATGCGCGTGATTCCTATGGTAACACTCCCCTGCATACTGCAGTATCCTGGGAATCTGTTCAGGCCGCCAAATTCCTTCTCCTTCGTGGTGCAAATGTACATTTACGAAATTTAAGTGGTAATACTCCACTGCATACCGCAGTCCTGCAGCGCAATCAGAATAGTGTTAAAATGCTTATAGAATATGGTGCTTCCCTCGAATCCAGAGACAATATGGGAATGACTCCCCTCCTTCTCTCGGCCAGAAAAAATTACTGGGAATTATCAGAACTCCTGATATCCCTTGGTGCCGACTTCAACGCCAGAGACGACCGGGGAAATACTCCGCTCCATGAAGCAATTCGTAATCGAAATGAAAAAATTTGTACACTTCTGATTGAACAGGGTGCAGCAATCTTTGCCGAGAACCGTTATGGGGACACTCCTATCGGAATCGCATTTACGGCAGGGGTTGATGTTGTGGATTGGTTTATCAAGGGAGTATCTATATCTGCCAGAGATGATAAAGGAAACACACCGCTGCATTCAGCAATCCAGAAAAACTCATCCGGAGATATTATCAATCTGCTTATTAGTAAAGGCGCAGACATAAACAGCAGGAATAATTGGATCAACACACCGCTGCACACAGCCTTTCTTTCCCTTAACAAAAATGCAGTTTTTATCCTCATTGAGGCCGGGGCCGATATTTTTTCAAGAAATGGTGACGGGAACTCACCTCTCTCTATAGCATTCACTATGGGTACTGATACATTATTCTGGATTGTTACGGCTGAAAACAAAGATGTCACTGATCAGTATGGGAATACCCCTCTTCATATTGCCGCTTCCTATGGAAACAGAGATGCGGTTAGTTATTTGATGTCCATTGGAATTTCGGCTGGAATGAAAAATCTGGCTGGTGATACTCCGGCTGATATGGCGGAAAAACAGGATCATGCAGAACTTGCAGCATTATTAAGGGAGTGAACAAGGGTACTTGTTTGGTGAACAAGGGTACTTGTTTGGTGAACAAGGGTACTTGTTTGGTGAACAAGGGTACTTGTTTGGTGAACAAGGGTACTTGTTTTAGGAACAAAAGTATCTTATCTGGAGCTTGATATTATTTTGAAAAGTACTGTTTTCTTTTGAATCCAAAGCTTTTTTTATAATCTTATACCTTGCTACTCTTTTGTTGTCTATCATAAATGCTGTCAGTTGACCTTTTGACCCCAAGGAGAAATTCTGCTGAGGGGTCATGTTTTTCATAATTTAATCTTATTTTTTCGTCATTACAATTTGCATAACAATATAAACAACCATTAAGGCAGGTGTTATATGCTCCAATGTCAATGCTCTCTGCACAATTACAATATTTTCGTTGGCCTTTATCGGGTTTGAGTTTCAATTTGCAGCCACAGGCCTTTTCAATTACTGATTGGTCAATACAACTTCCCGGATGTATTTCAAATGGTGTTAGGTCAATGTTTTCACAACAACTTTGCACCTTAATACTATATTTTCGAGCGGTAGAACCGATTACCTCAGCAAGGATTTCAATTGTATTCAATGGTATCTCTTGAATTTCTTTTAAACGTAGTTTTGCATAGAGATCGACAAAACTAATTACTACACTATTGGTGTACTGCGAAAGTTGTCGGCACATTTCAGTAAAGGCTTTTTTATGATACTCGACTGTATAAACCTCATTTATAATAATTGGGTCATATCTCCACAATACACGATGCTTTCCAAGCAAAGAACTAATAAGTTTAAAATTTTCAATAATTTGTTTCTTTGGACGTAAATTCTTCTCAATGTCTATTCCATAGGGTGTTATCGTATATTGGAAATAATAATTGTATCCCAAGGTATCTATATACTTTAGCTTATCTAATATATTTTCAGCATCTTTTGTCCAAAAAACAATACAATCTACAACATCTTGAGATAGGGAAACCCTACTGACCTGAGAATAATTCATTGGATTTCTCGTCAAAACATACCCTGCCTGCAAACGCTTGATAAACCATTCAGAGTAATAACATGGAATATCAGTCCTTCTTGATGCAGAAATAATCATACAAGGGAAATCTCCTTAAATCAGGAAATATTAATTTGCCTATTGTCACCTACAACAGGACTAAATCCATTAGGCATGTAGTCAACATCCTCTAAAAAACATTTTATATCCAGAGAAAGCTGCTAACGCTCACACACTATCCCGAAAATCTCTCAATCAGACTAAAACCGCTTTTTATCAGAAGATAATAGACTATCATTCTCGGAATCCGGGCAAAACAAGCAAGAAAGACTTTTCCAGCCGGAATTTTTAGCAATCCGGCAATCCAGCAAATGGTGGAAAATGGTATAGGGGTAAAGCCGGATATAGCTACTGCCCAGGCCCCATACCGGTTAATCAATGTCTCTCCACGTTCTCTGTATGAGCTTGTCACCCTTTGCACAGAGCGAAAATGATTAAAACTTCGTGCTATCCAGTAACCCAGATATCCTCCAAGAACTGATACTGCAGACATTACGGTTATAAGGATGTAGGGATTCCACTCTATTGCAAAAGGAAAAATGACATCAACAGTTGTTGGGATTATGACAGCATCAACAACAAAAGTGTAGAGCGCCACACCACTGTATCCAAGCTCCCTGCCAAGCCACACTCCGGCTTTTGACAATTGATCATGAAAAAGCAGACCAAGAACCCCATACACAACAATAATAACCGCTGCCAATAAGAGTGTTTTTATTGTGAGAGCCCACCACTGCAGCGGCTGATCTATATTATCCTGTTGAGTCTCCACATGTTCCATATACTTATACGTCTCCATGCAGATAGGCCTGTCGTTCCTCTTCCGGGAATTTCTCAATCGCATAGCGAAGCATAGTTCGGGGCATGCGTTTATACCGGGAATCAAGATAATCACGTTCTGCCTGAGGATCCCTGTTCCCAACTTCCCTCAGCATCCACCCAACCGCTTTATGGATCAGGTCGTGAGGATGGTCAAAAAGTATATCTGAAATCTCAAATGTCGTTGAGTAATCCTTCTGCCTGATAAAGTAGTATGTAGTTATTATTGCGATTCTTTGATGCCAGAGATTGTTTGAGTCAGAGGTTGCCAGTTCCACCAATTTTTTCCTGTCTCTTCCATAAAACCATGGCCCCAGTATTTTCGGACAGGTAACGTCAACAAGATCCCAGTTATTAATCCAATCAAGGTGAGTTAAATAGAAATCAACATAGGGTTTAGGATCTAATCTACCAGCCCTACTTTCTGCACCGGCAACAAGCATGAGCAAAGCCGTCATTCGGTGATCGTGAACTTTCGACTCAAGTAATTTACCCAACTGATCCAGCGGACATTCACGGAAACAGAGCCGTGCAATTTTCCTCTGTTCAGGAATAGGAATACCCAAAAACCTGTCACCCTCTCCATATTGGCCGGGTTCCGTTTTAAAAAATCTCTCCAACTGTTTTGCCTTTTCCGGGTTGGCCTGAGCTTCCAGTTTTCTAATTATTGATTCAGCAAGTACCATGTACACTCCTCCTGCGACGGTTATCCCTGTCTCACTAGTTTTACAAATTCCGCCAGAAACTGATCAATTCCCTGTACGCTGCTTCCTTTTCCCTGCCAAACCGGAGGTTTTCCCCCGCCTTTTGCATCAATTAAAGGAAATAATTTCCCCCGGACAGCTGAAAAGTCCACAAGGTTTTCCCGGTTTGCAGCGATAGACCAAATTAGCTCGGTTTCACCAAGTTTTTGGATTCCACAAAACACCAGCGGTTTATCGGTTGGAAGGTTTTTTACTGCATTTTTAAGAAAATTAGTGCCTTCTGCACTAAAATCACCAATAATAACCGGAATATCATTATAGGTGACAGCCTGAGATTCCAACTCTGCCACTCTAAGACGGATAATAGTAGTTTCAAGTTCAAAAACAGTTTGCTGGGCAATCCTAAGCTGTTCTGCCCTGGCAATTGCAGAAGCCACTATACTGTTCTGTGGTGAGGAATAGAGTTCTGACAATTTATTAACTATTTCTGTTTTCTCCCGATAATCCAGCAGCGCCCGATCTCCAACTTTCCAGATCAGACGAGCGTGCCCGCGAATTTTTTCTACCCCTATTAACGAAATCAGGCGCACTTCGCTGCTGCTTGAAACATGCATACCACCGCAGGCAACAATATCATATTTACCAACCTGTACCAGCCGAACCGCCCCGGAAACTTTTGGAGCCCTTCGCAGATTCATCTTTCTGGCTTCAACCTCGTCTACCGTAATACTATTGATGGGTATATTTTGGGTGATGATCCGGTTTGTCTCATTTTCTACTGCTAGAATCTCATCTTCACCTATTTCTTCCCGATTGGTCTCGATAGTGAGATACTCTTCTCCCTGATGAACAGATATGGTAGCAATTTTAAACAGAGTATGCATTACTCCCGAAAGAATATGCTGCCCTGAGTGCTGCTGCATATAATCATACCGTCGTTCCCAGTCGAGGGTACAATCAACGACATCGCCCGGCTGAAAATTAGGTAATATTTCTGTGATATGGTATATTTCCCCATCTTTTTTCCTGGTATCGATTATCCTGGCATTCCCAATAAACCCGGTATCTCCCGGCTGTCCTCCCCCTTCAGGGTAGAATATGGTATGGTCCAGAACTATTCCATAATTCTTTTTCAGCGAGTCCACTCTCAAAATAATCGAGGATTCTGTTTTTTTAGACTGATCGTTATAATATGTTTGTTCTGTCATGGAATCATTGTACGGGGTTTTAGAATAGGGAGCAAGTAGAAATAGGATTGAGGTCTCTCCAACTATCATTGCATAAATTAAGAGAACTGTTACGAACCTTGTGGGAAAGAAAATATAGCAACACCTTTGGTGAAAGAAATTTAGTTAATCTATTTCCATACAAAAATGCACCAAAGGAAATAATTCTGGTAATTTGTTATTGGAATTATGTATATTCAATAATTTCCCACAAGCTTCGTTACACTTAATAAATTTTTTGTCTATTAATATTGTTATTTTATATAATCTTAGCTATCTTCTAATAGAAGTTTGCTTTACAAACTTCTATTGGTCAGAAGTTTTTGGATGATTGTAATTTTTTGTATTTTATAATTGAATAGCTATCCAAAAACTTCAAATCCATGTAAACATGGATCCAGGCAATTCTGTAATTGCCTCTGTTACTACTATGATCAATAAAATGGAGATATATACATGGCACGAATTCGTTCAGCTTTAGAAATAGCCCTTGAGAGAACCGAATCAGTAGCAGGGGACCCCGAAAAAATCAGAAACAGTGAACTAATTAAAACTGGTAAAAGATTGATGGGTACATTTTTATTTAATCATGATTCTACTGTGGAATCACTTGAGGAAAAGCTAAACTCTATTCCTGATACTGACAAAACCCTTGTCAGAGAGCACATGATTGAAACTCTTTTACTAAATATTTCCTTACCTCAGGATGAATTATATGTTATGTCTCTTGGGAAATTGAAAAGTGCAGCAGAACTTCTTGCACCTGCGACAGAAGCAGCTGAAGCTACTGAGGAAGCTAGCCCTGAATCCAATCCGACAACTCAGCTTTTCATACAACTGGATCAACTATACCTCAAATACCTGCAGTCCCGTGAACAGCTGCTGGATATGGCAAAGCAGCAGTATGCCCCTCACCTGAAGCAGAAAGAAGAACAGCTTTCACGACAAATGGGTAAACAGGTAAATTTGCAGCCCGAGCAGGATCCTGATTTCATCAAATTCCTGGAGGCTAATTACCAGCGGCTGGAAGATAATTTTCAGGAAGCTATTCAAGGATTACGCGATCAATTGAGAACGCTGCTCGGTTAATATCAGGATATTTCTTACTATCTTTCTCCAATCCCTCCTCTTTTTTTATGAATTACCGAGGTTTTTTTAAAGATTTTCTCTATATATCCATCAGGAACAGGCTTAATTTCCCTTTTTTGATTTTATTGAAAAAATAGGTACTTTTTTTATTTTATCTCTTGACAAATCCCCACTCCTGTTTTACATTATTAGTGTATTAGTTTATTAGTACACTAATTTGTTAGAAAAACCATTTCTAGGAAAATGGGTAAAGGAGCACAATATGATAAAACTTAAAGATGTTTCGTTTGACTACAGCAAAACAAAGCTGTTTAACGGACTGACGATCGATATACCTGGAGGCAATATATATGGTCTGCTTGGTATGAATGGTGCCGGAAAAACCACTCTGCTAAAAATTATATCCGGGCAGCTCTATATTAAAAGTGGTGAAGCCGACGTTCTGGAACACAATCCACAAAAACGTGATACGAGAATGCTGGAGCAGATCTTCTATTTACCGGAAGAATTTTATCTGCCGAATATAGCACTAAAAGAGTATTTGAGTATTAACGTACCTTTCTACCCGGGTTTTGATAAAGTAGCATTTGACCGTTACTCAAAATCCTTCGATCTGGACTTCAGCAAAAAGCTCAGTGAATTTTCATATGGGCAGAAGAAGAAGTTCCTGCTCTCTTTCGGGCTTGCCTCAAATACCTCGCTGCTTATCCTTGATGAACCCACAAATGGTCTGGATATTCCATCCAAAAGCCAATTCCGAAGAACTTTAGCATCTGCTATGACAGCAAATCGCACCTTCATTATTTCGACTCACCAGGTGCGCGATATGGAAAACCTTATTGATCCAATTATCATCCTGAATGAGGGGAAAGTGGTATTTAACAACTCATTGAGTGAAGTGACTTCTGCACTTACACTCTCTGTTACTCCCGCTGAACCAAAAGGGACAGAGTATGTATTTAAAGAAAAGGTTCCAGGTGGATGGTCAGCACTCAAATTAAGAAACGATGAAGATCTTGAAACAAATGTTGACCTGGAGACACTTTTTAATGCCGTTATCGCAAATCCCGGAACAATCTCAAATATTATGAATAAAGGAGTATAAGATGAAATTATTATACTTATTAAAAAAAGATATACTTGAAAGCAGAAAAGGTATGATGATATACGCACTAACCCTTTTCTTGGTCATGCTCCTGCCCAGCCTACTTACTATAATTTTTAGCAGACCTTCATATTCTGATATAGCAACATATTATCAGTCATATTTTATCAGCTTCCTTTTTGCCGGCGGATTCATTATCACAAGCCTCTCATTCAGAGAAGATATGTATGGAAAATCAACTCAGCACAACTGGCTCATGCTCCCGGCATCACCGCTTGAAAAGTTCTCTGTGAAAGTGATCTATTCAGCCATTCTCTACCCAATAGCGCTGATTATTTTCATATCTTTATCATCTTTGTTAATTGAGGGTTTCAACTCTCTGGTTTTTGGCCGGCATTTTATGATCTTCAACCCGGTACGAGGTTTTTACTGGTATCTCATTCTGATCTATATCGTAACGCAATCAATTTTTCTTCTCGGTGCCGCATATTTCAGAAAAGCATCTTTTGTAAAGACTGTACTGATGTTGAATTTGTTAAGTCTCATAATTGGACTAATCAGTATTTTAGTTGTGAGAATACTCTTTAATGAATATTTCAAAGGGATGTTGTTTAATGAAGAGTTAATTTTCAATAATTTTGAAATCAGATTCAGTTCTCCTGAAGCTTTTAAGGGGATAGTTGAATTCAGAGTTTTCGAGACTGTCGGCAAAATTCTGTTTTGGGTCTTTGTTGCTCCTTTCTGCTGGGTAGTGAGTTACTTCAGAGTTCGGGAGGTACAGGCAAATGATGCAGTTTAAAGAACAAAAATCAATATATCTGCAAATTGCAGGTCATATGGAGGACAACATTCTTATGGAAGTTTGGAAAAATGGTGAACGTATTCCTTCCATCAGGGAAACAGCTATACAGATGGAAGTTAATCCTAATACAGTTATGAGAACCTATAATTTTCTTCAGGAAAAAGAGGTCATTTTCAACAAACGGGGTATTGGATATTTCACAGCTCCGGATGCCCTGGAACGAGTACTGGCAGAGAAGAAAGAGTCATTTATCCAGCAGCAGCTGCCGGAACTGTTCAAGGCTATGAGATCGCTGCAGATAACACCGGAAGAAATTCTTTCGTTATACGAAAAATCAGAAAAGGAGTTGAATGATGAAAATCAGTAATAAAATATTAATAGGTGGATTCAGTTTTTTAGTGATTCTGGTAATAGCTGCGCTAATTTCCGGAAAAATTATGCTGAACAGAGAAATTGGAAATTTAATGGCTTTACATCCGGTATCGATTGTCAGGATGGTAGACTGACTAATTGGTCAATTTTTGCAAAATGGAATAAATTCGGCCGCCTTAACACAGGCGGCCGTTTTCTATGATTAAATGAGGCAATTTCAAAAATCAAAGATTTTTAGGAAAGTTCCCTTGATCCATGAGTACATGGATTTGAAGTTTTCTGATGAATGATTTAACTTGTTATG
>JABMQR010000370.1 GCA_013202335.1 Bacteroidota bacterium | reverse complement strand
ATCTAAGAGCCTTGGATATTCCAATGAAGAATTGATGGTGATGAATAACCGTGATTATATGTCTCCTGATTCCGCCAAGAAAATCTATAACCTCTTTAATCAAATCTACAAGACAGCAAACCCCATAAAAAAAATGACCTACGAAATCATTCGAAAGGATGGGAGTCGCGGTTTTCATGAATTGTCGGCTTCCCTGATGAAAGACCAGGCAGGCCAGCCAATCGGGTTCCGTGGTATTGCACATGATATAACCGAGCGAAAGCTGGCGGAGGAACTTCTAGAGCTGAGAACCAAACAATGGCAAAACACGTTTGATGCAATCAAAGACATGATTGTCATAGTCAACAAAGACCGTCAGATAGTCCAGATAAACCAGGCAGCCAGAGACACCTTTCCTGATTTAGGGTCACAAAGGCCATGTTATGAGATATTTCACGGTGTTCGGGTTTTGCCTGAAGGATGTGTTTCCTGCAATGTATTTGAAACCGGCCAACCCGTGGTATCTGAATACTATGACCCTCGTTTAACGAAATGGTTTGATCTCTATGCTTATCCAATAGAGAACGTGGGAGGAGAAGTAGAACAATCAGTTCATGTTTTCAGGGATATTACACAACAAATGAAGGAAGCCGAGGAAAAAGAACGACTCACATTACGAATACAGCGTTCTGAAAAGATGGAGACTATGGGCACTCTTGCCGGAGGAGTTGCTCATGATTTAAATAATATCCTGGGCAGTATTGTAGGATATCCCGATCTCCTGTTAATGGATCTTCCCGAAGACAGCAAGCTCAGAAAGCCAATTTTAGCCATTCAACAATCCGGGCAAAAAGCTACTGCCGTAGTGCAGGACTTGTTAACCTTGGCAAGACGAGGGGTTGTTGTGAATGAGGTTGTGAACTTAAATGAAATCATTACTGAGTATCTAAAAAGCCCTGAATTTGACGGATTGAAAACATACTACACGGATATTCAAATCCAAACCAATCTTAAAGCAGATTTGCTAAATATTCTTGGTTCTCCTGTTCACTTATCAAAGACTGTAATGAATCTGGTTTCCAACGCGGCCGAAGCCATTACTGGAAAGGGAACTGTCAAGATATCTTCAGACCATCGTTATATAGACACCCCAATAAGAGGCTATGACAAGATAGAAGAAGGCGACTATGTTGTTTTAGAAGTAACCGATGATGGGATGGGTATTTCATCTGAGCATATTGATAAGATATTTGAGCCATTCTACACCAAAAAGAAAATGGGAAGAAGTGGAACCGGATTAGGCATGGCTGTGGTATGGGGAACGGTAAAGGATCACAAGGGATATATCGATGTCCAGAGCACTGAAGGAAAAGGTACAGTATTTAGCCTTTATTTTCCGGTGACAAGAAAAGAAGTTATGGAAAGAATCACCACTGGATCAATTGAAGATTATCTTGGAAACGGGGAATCAATATTGGTTGTTGACGATGTGGAGGAACAAAGAGAGCTCGCATCTGGCATGCTAGAGAAATTGGGATATTCCGTAAGTACAGTTTCAAGTGGTGAAGAGGCAGTTGAATATCTTAAAAATAACAAAACAGATCTAATTGTGTTGGATATGATTATGGATCCAGGAATTGACGGATTTGAAACGTATAAGAGAATCCTTGAGATGTACCCGGGGCAGAAAGCGATCATTGCAACCGGGTTTTCAGAGACAGAACGTGTAAAAGAGGCGCAAAGACTGGGGGCGGGAGCCTATATAAAAAAGCCATTCTTGCTGGAAAAGCTGGGGATAGCCATTAAGGAGGAATTGAAAAAATAACGGTTCTCGTGGCGGTTACCCCGACGGAGGGTTTCCGATATCAATAGCAAGTTTGGGAAGGCGGAAAAACAGAACAATTCCAGAGCAATACTTCACTTGATTTTGCCGCTTGAAAGGGCTATGATCATGCACGTAGTCCTTTACCGGAAGCGCTGCCAAATATCAAGGAATCCTGGCCAATTGTTTGAATTCTTAAGGCCGAAATCGTCGACTCTAATGAGCTTCCTGAAAACCGATTTGTCTTGACATAAAAGATCTTTTGTTATTTCATCAGTTGTAGGTGTACCCACCATTCATTAAACCTCAAATCAGAGGTTAT
>JABMQR010000029.1 GCA_013202335.1 Bacteroidota bacterium | reverse complement strand
CTCTCCCTATATAGTCGCTAAAAGCGGATGCTAGAAGCGGGTTTTTCATTTAATATATTTGTCAACATTGTGAATAGCACAACATCGAGTGAGGCAGTATACTGATGAAAAAGGGGTTGTGTCAAGACAGTACTATCCTTATCCGTGATATTTCCAACTCCGGGAACCTATTCTGAATTTTTCTTAGAATAGTCTTTTTTTGAATTGTGACTAATTGTGACCACCCCGGGTGATCAACTTCAATTATGAGCGTTTTAGCCTCTATTTCTTTAACCACTGAGTGGGAAGCAATATCGGTTCCTGCTATTGTTTCCCAGCTTCTAAAAATCGAAACATACTTTTTTTCATCAGGTTGTTTGCTATCTATACTGAGAAAAACCTGTTCTATTAGCTCAGATGCCTTTTTCATCAGCTTACAATTGCCCCTTTTTCTACTGTATAGACCAGTCCCTCAAATGTTCCTTCTCTGAAATATAATTCTCCCGGAAGAAACGTAAAAAAAGCCTGGCTAAATCCTTTTGTATTTTCCAGAAAGCGTGCACGTTTGTCTATATCAAGCTCAAGAAGAACATCATCCAAAAGTAAGATAGGTTTTGTACCGGTTTTTTTTGTATAAAATGCTGCCTGTGCAGATCTTAAAATCAAGGAAACCAGTCTTTTTTGTCCTGTAGACGCAGTTTCAATGTAATTTCTTTTATTTTTTACGATATAAAAATTGTCTCTATGTGGACCTGTGGTGGTAGTTTGATATCTTTTGTCTGTCTCTAAAGATTCCTTAAGTTTATTTTCAGCATCTTCCGCACAATTACAATTTTTCCATGACGGTCTGTATGCAGCAAATACTTCTTCGTTTTCCTGGGTAATTTTTGAAAATAATTCGGGAAAAAGCAGATTGAATTCTTTAATAAGAGTTTCCCTTTTTTTCTGAATTTCCATTCCTACAACAGCAAGTTGAGAATCATAGAGATGAATAAAATCATATCTCTCTTCTCTCAATAATGTATTTCTCTGTTTTAGGAGATTTTTATACTTCCTAATGTCATCCAAAAAAAGAGGATCGTATAAGGTCAAAGTTTGATTATAAAATTTTCTTTTATCTTCAGGAGCTCCCTGAACAAAATCTATATCTTCATGATTAAATACAATACAGGGAACTGTATAAATAAGCTCTTTTCTATCTTTTATCTCTTTGTTTTGTAAATAAATATATCTTTTACCATCTTTTATAACATATTTTATTTCAATTGTTTCATTACTGTCGAGAAGAATTGAGGCCTTAATAAAAGCCTCTTTTGTATTAAAGGTTTTAATAGTATTTAATGAAGCTTTTCTAAATGAATTTCCATAACAAATAGAGTAAATTGTTTCCAGAAAATTTGTTTTTCCCTGCCCATTATTACCTACAAGCGTAACAAGAATATTGTCAGTTTTAACAGTCTGATTTTCCAGATTTCTTATATTGTAAGTTGTTACCGAAAGTACCCTCATTAATCCAGCTGCATAGGCATTATTATATGAAAGAAATCCTTTTCAGGTTCAGAAACAATATTTACTGCCTTATTTGATTCAGTAAATGAAATAGTTATTTGATCAGTATCAATTACCTTAACTGGATTTATCAAATACATATAATTTACAGCCAAACGAATTTTTTCACCGCTATAATCACAGGGAACTTCTTCTCTGGCCATTCCTATTTCATTCTCTTCAGTAAAAATAGTAAGATTTCCTTCATCAATATCTAAAAATAATCTGTTTGATTTTTGATCGACCAGTAATGATACTCTTTTTAATGCATCAAGAAAAACATCTCTGTCAACAATACTTGAATATTGCTGTTTTTCAGGTATAACTCTTCTATAATTTGGAAATTGTCCCTCAATAAGTGTGGAATATATTTTATGAGAGTCAAATTCTACAAAAATGTAATTATCATTTATTGAAAATTGTACAGATCCTTCTCCACTACAGAGTTTTTTAATAAGATTAAGAATTTTAGGAGGTATTATTATTGGTTTAAACATAGGAATAGGCTTTTCCATAATTCTATTTATATAGGAAAGTCTTCTCCCGTCTGTAGCAACCATAATTAAACCAGAATTGCTTTGTTCCATATAAACACCATTCATAAAAAAACGGGTTTCATCGGTTGAAACTGCAAATATTGTTTGGTTAATCATCTCAATAAAATCTTTTTGGGATACAGAGAAAAAACCTTCCTCATCAGCAACTCTCAACTCTGGAAACTTTTCAGGGGAGATACTTCTCAATTTAAAATCTATTTTTTGAAAAAGAGGTCTTATTACCACTATTTCATCCTGATCCTCAAATTCAATATCTCCTTCAGGAAGAGATCTAATAATACCAAGTAATTTATCACAAAATACAGTTGTACTTCCTGCTTCTGCGGTTTCAACTGGAATTTGCGTTTTAAAACCAATCTTAAGATCTGTAGCTTTTATTGTTAATGTATTATGTGAAGTTTCTAATAATACATTTGATAAAATAGAGAGTGCATTTCTTGAAGAAATGATTTCCTGTGCTATGGCTATTTCTTTAAGAATGGTATTTTTTTCACAGATAAATTTCATTCTTATTAATCTCCTTTCATGCAAATTATAAAGATCTTTTATTATTACTATTATTATATATATATTAATAGTAGTAGTAATAGGGTATGTGGATAAAGTGGATAAAGTAAGTAAATTATTATATTCACTTGTATTAATGTAATAATTTACTGTTAATAACTTGGTAAAAACATTAACAACTTATCCACATTATCCACAACTATATCATATTATCCACAAGAGAAGGATAAAAATCCACAAGTTATTAAGAAGTTATTAACAATCAAATTTATAGATTTAATATATAATAATTAAATCAATTTCTTCTATATTCATTAATTGAGCGTGTAAGTTTTTGTATCACATTATCCATAGTTGAATCACTTTGAAACTGACCTTCAATTCTCTGACATGCATGCATAACGGTAGTGTGATCTCTACCCCCAAATTCATAACCAATTTCTGTGGTGGAATAGTCTGTCATTTTTCTAGAAATATACATAGCAATCTGTCTGGGAAAGGCTATTGCACGGGTTCTTTTTTTCCCACGTAACTCAAAATATGAAAGGTTGAAATAATCTGCTACAACCCGTTGAATTGTTTCAATTGCTATACTTTGTTCTCTGTTTAATGAATAAGAATCTTTTAACTGCTTCTGGGCAATTTCCAAAGTTATTTGTTTATCAAGAAGTTTTGAATAGGCTATGAGTTTGGTTAATGATGATTCTAAATCACGAACATTTGTATTTATATTTTTTGATATGAATGTAAGCACATCATCAGTCATCTCATAAGACTGTTTTTCACACTTTTTTCTCAATATTGCCATTCGTGTTTCAAAATTTGGCGGCTGAAGATCAACATTAAGCCCACGTTCAAACCGGCTTCGTAACCGTGCGGTAAGTTCCTTTAATTCAGAGACAGGGCGGTCGCAGGTAAATACCATTTGTTTGTTGGAATCATATAAATCATTAAATGTGTGAAAAAGTTCCTCCTGGGTTGAGGATTTACCTTGTAAAAAGTGGATATCATCAATTAAAAGGATGTCAACTTTCCTATATTTATTCTTAAACTGCTGGGTTTTTCTGTCACCAACTGCTTTGATGAATTCATTGGTAAATGTTTCAGCAGTTACATATTTTATATCTAATTCCTGTGTATTCGCACAAACATGGTTATTAATTGATTGAATGAGATGAGTTTTTCCTAATCCAACACCCCCGTATATAAGACAGGGGTTATAGGTAGTTCCCGGATTTTTTGCAATTGCCATACAGGCATTAAACGCAAAAGAGCTGTTATCACCAATTACGAAAGTATCAAATGAATATGAATTACTCGCATACTCATTTTTCTTTTTAAGAGGGTTTTTTTTCTTTGGTGCGGCCTTAGTTGAATCTGTACTCTTTGTGTCATGTAGAAGTTCTTCTTTAGCCTGTGAAGAAGTATGTTTTTTTATAATAAAGGAAATTTTTATTTCTGTTCCAGTTAGCTCATTCAGGATGTCGCCAATTTTTTTTATATAACGTTGTTTTATTTGGTCCTGTATAAATTTAGAAGGTACAGAGAAAATAATTTCATTAAGTTTTGACGATTCGTATTCAAGCCTGTTAAACCAAGTGAAGTATTCCTGCTCTGATATTTCGGATCTAATTCTGACAAGAGTTTCTTTCCAAAAAAGGCTGTAGTTATTTGTATCATTGTTCATAACGGGTATAGTATAACAGTGCTGTAATAATGACAAGAAATATACTGAAAATACATCGCTATAAATAGAAATATTAATTAGTAAGCCACTATAACCAATACTACAATTCTTTATTATATAAAGAAATAAGTAGATATATAATAAAGTTTATATAAATATACATTGTTTTATTGTTAGGAATCCTAATTAATAATAAAATTCTTATAAAGGAAGTTAATTATATGGCCTGGAAACCCCGCTTCCTTTACTTTTGTTTTGTAAAAATATATACTTGTTTTATCCTTCTAACAAACAGGTAACAAAGTATGCAAACAAATTATTCTGCTCAGGATATTCAGGTCTTAAAAGGCCTTGAAGCTGTCAGGAAAAGGCCAGGAATGTATATTGGTTCGACCGGACCCGACGGTCTTCACCATTTAGTATATGAAATTGTTGATAATAGTATTGATGAGGCTTTAGCAGGGCACTGTTCAAACATAACAGTAGCAATTGAAAAAGATAATATTATTCGCGTAACAGATGATGGCCGCGGAATTCCTGTAGATATTCACCCAACAGAAAATATAAGTGCTCTTGAAATTGTAATGACTAAACTCCATGCTGGAGGAAAGTTTGATAAAAATAGTTATAAAGTATCCGGAGGTCTTCACGGGGTAGGTGTTTCAGTCGTAAATGCCTTGTCTGAGTGGCTTGAGGTAAAAGTTCATAGAAAAAATGAGATTCATTTTCAGAAGTATCATAAGGGTTTAAGCGGTGAACCGGTAAAAGTGAGTGGGATAACAGATATTGAAGGTACCCATATTCGCTTTAAACCGGATTCTACAATTTTCGAGATATTGGAATTTAGTTATGACATTCTTTCCCAGAGACTCAGAGAATTAGCCTTTCTTAATAAGGGTGTTAAGATAATATTTAATGATGAAAGGCTGCCTGAAACAAAAACCAGAATTTTCCAATTCGAGGGCGGGGTAAAATCTTTTGTTGAATACCTGAACAAGACAAAAAGACCGCTGCATCCTGTACCGGTATATTTTGAGGCTATAAAAGAAAATGTAGTTGTTGAGCTGGCTCTTCAGTATAATGATGGTTACAGTGAAACAGTATTTACCTTTGTTAATAATATTAATACTCGTGAAGGTGGAACCCATTTAATTGGTTTTAAAGCTGCTCTGACCAGGGTTTTTAATGAATTTCTAAAAAAATCAAAGCTGGCTAAGAAAATTGATGTACCGTTTTCCGGGGAAGACGTCCGGGAAGGGATAACTGCAGTATTGTCTCTTAAGGTTCCTCAACCGCAATTTGAAGGCCAGACAAAGACAAAGCTTGGAAACTCTGAGATAAAGGGAATAGTGGAATCTCTGGTAAATCAGAAGCTTAATGACTACTTTGATGAGTTTCCTGCTGTGGTGGATTCTATCCTGGAAAAGGCAGTTCTTGCTGCCAGAGCACGTGTTGCTGCAAGAAAAGCGCGGGACCTTACTCGGCGAAAATCATTTCTTGAAGGATCCGGTCTGCCTGGGAAACTGGCGGATTGTAGTGAAAAAGATCCCTCCTTATGTGAAGTGTATATCGTAGAGGGTGACAGTGCGGGAGGAAGCGCAAAGCAGGGTAGAAATAGGGAATTTCAGGCTATATTGCCGCTTTGGGGGAAAATGCTCAATGTTGAGAAATCACGTGTTGATAAAGTGCTTGGTAACGAAAAACTACAGCCTATTATAACCTCTGTAGGTGCAAATATTGGCAGTGAATTTGATGCCGCCAAAGTAAGGTATCATAAAATTATTATTATGGCGGATGCGGATGTCGATGGATCTCATATCAGGACACTGCTGTTAACATTCTTTTTTCGTTATATGCCGGAGCTTTTTGAACATGGTTATATTTATCTTGCGATGCCCCCTTTGTATAAAGTTACGTATGGTAAGAATATTAGGTATGCCTATGATGATAAAGACCGGGAAAAAATCTTCAATGAATTAGGGGTGTCTTTGGGAGATTCGAAGGTTGGTATCCAACGGTACAAAGGACTTGGTGAAATGAACCCCTCCCAGCTATGGGATACTACTATGAACCCGGAAACAAGAAGTCTTATTCAGATAAAAATGGAAGATGCTGTTGAGGCGGACACTATTTTTTCCATGCTGATGGGTGAAGACGTTGAGCCGAGAAGAAGATTTATTGAGGACAATGCATTATTAGTTTCAAATCTTGACGTATAGAAAAAGTATGATAGAGAATACTAAATACAGTCTCTGTATGTAATTAAAAAGTTTCTTTTGGATCAGCATGAATATGAGGTAGTAAATTGAGTGAAATGGTAAAAAAACAGAAAATAATTCCTATTGCAATTGAAGATGAGATGAAAGAGTCTTATCTAAATTATGCAATGTCAGTAATAGTAAGCCGGGCTCTTCCCGACGTTAGGGACGGATTGAAACCTGTTCACCGGCGAATTCTCTATTCCATGTATGAAATGGGGCTGCGTTCTGATAAAGCTTTTAAAAAGTGCGGGCGTATTGTTGGAGATGTATTGGGAAAGTTCCATCCACATGGAGACCAATCTATCTATGATGCTCTGGTAAGGCTTGCTCAGGATTTTTCAATGCGCTACCCAGTGGTAAAACCTCAGGGGAACTTTGGTTCTGTTGATGGGGATCCCGCAGCTGCAATGAGATATACAGAAGCTAAAATGGCTAAAATAGCTGAGTATTTACTCAGTGATATAAACAAAGAAACGGTTGATTTTGGCCCAAACTATGATGATTCTATGATAGAACCGATCATTCTTCCTGCAGCATTTCCCTATCTACTGGTTAATGGGGGAAGCGGGATAGCAGTCGGGATGGCAACAAATTTAGCCCCCCACAATCTTTCTGAAGTATGCAGTGCTGTTTGTGCCCAGATAGAAAATCCAAACATTGAGCTGGATGATCTTATGGATCACATGAAAGGACCGGATTTTCCCACAGCGGGAATTATTTACGGAACCAGGGGTATAAAAAATGCTTTCCGTACAGGACGAGGAAAAATTACTGTACGTGCAAGGTGTATTATGGATACCCTGGCGAATGGAAAAGATGTAATACTTGTCTCTGAACTCCCATATCAGGTAAATAAAGCAAATCTTATTACAAAAATTGCTGACTTGGTCAGGGATAAAAAGGTTGATGGGATTTCTGATTTACGGGATGAATCGGACAGGGATGGTATGCGAATTGTTATTGAACTAAAAAGAAATGCAGTAGCAAAAGTAGTTCTAAATCAACTATTTCTCCATACTTCATTGCAGCAGAATTTTAATGTTAACAATCTTGCATTGGTTGATGGGAGACCTAAATTATTATCTCTTAAAGAGATGATTTTTTATTATATACAGCATAGAAAAGAAGTTATTATCCGTCGAACAAAATTTGAGTTAAAAAAGGCAGAGGAGAGAGCCCATATACTTGAAGGATTGAAAATTGCTCTTGAAAATATTGATGAAATAATAAAAATTATAAAAAAATCATCAGATGTTTCAGATGCCCGGAATGGTTTGATAAATCGATTTGGCTTATCACAACTTCAGGCGCAGGCAATTCTTGATATGCGACTCCAAAAACTTACAAGTCTTGAAACCCAGAAAATAGTGGCAGAACTGGAAGAAATTAAAGAAAGAATTGCACAATATAAAGAACTTCTGGCCAGTGAAAAAATGCAGATGGATGTAATTACAGAGGAAACTCGAGAAGTTTCAGTTAAATTTGGAGACAAGAGAAGATCAGAAATTCTTTTTGATGAAATAGATGATATAAACATTGAAGATCTTATAAAAGAAGAAAATGTTGTAGTTCCTATTTCTAACAGAGGTTTTATAAAAAGGGTTCCAGCTACCGCTTACCGAACACAGGGACGTGGGGGAAGAGGTGCTAAAGCAGCCAATCTGCGTGACCTGGATTTTGTTGAGCACTTGTTTGTTGCTTCAACACATGATCATGTTCTTTTTGTCACTTCTGAAGGAAAGGCTTATTGGATCAAAGTACATGAAATTCCCGAGGGTTCAAGAACTTCTAAAGGAAGTCATGTAAAATCACTTTTAGCAATTTCATCCGATGAAGACATAACTGCAATTATAACATTCAAGGACTTTGCCCCCAATAATTACTTGTTTATGGCTACACTCAGGGGTGTAGTTAAAAAGGTTGAAATTCCATTATTTAAAAATGCTAAAACCCGGGGAATTGCTGCAATAAATCTTGATAGTGGTGACAAGCTGGTAAGTGCTCTGCTTACGTCCGGTGAAGATGAGGCTTTGTTGGTTACAAGAAAAGGGCAGGCCGTTAGGTTCTCTGAGCATTTAGTTCGGGCTATGGGAAGATCATCAAGAGGTGTTCGTGGAATTAAGCTGGCTCCGGTTGATGAGGTTGCCGGTATTCTTCGGGTAAATGAAAATAATAAAATCTTATTACTGACTACTAATGGATATGGTAAAAGATTAGATTTTAACAGTTTCGCCACACACTCCAGGGGAACCAAAGGACAGATTTGTTATAAGTTTTTTGAAAAAACAGGAGAAATTGTTGGGGTTCTGTCAGTTAATGAAGACCATGATTTAATGTGTATTACAGCACAGGGGTTATCTATACGAACAGCAGCAGCGCTTATACCTGTTCAGGGTCGAAATGCAGGGGGAGTAATTGTTTCTTCAATTAGGAAGCCAGATCAAATCGTCTCAATAGCAAGAACAGAAAAAGATGATGAAGAAGAAGACATACAGGAAGAAGAGTAATTTGTAAACTATGTTTAGTATGAAAGAGGTCCGACAGGCCTCTTTTTTTTCGTCTGTTTCACGTGAAACAACGAGCACTAAATATATATTATAGAAATAAATACCAGGTAAAAAGTTTTTTATTTGAGAAAGATTTAATAAGGAATAAAATCAAGAATTGAGTTGTGTGTAATTGTAATTGTTTCACGTGAAACAAAAAAAGCGACGAAATTAAACTTCGTCGCTTACACCTACTGGTTTTTCCGTGTTTAGAAAATTGAAGTGATAGTTAATTTACTGAAACAACTTCTAGTGTGGGAGAGACTTTTTCTCTTAAATATCTTTCTACACCTTGCTTCAAAGTCATCTGGGACATTGGACATCCTGCGCAGGCACCAGTAAGTCGAACACTGACAATATCACCGATGAGGCTGATGAATTCAATATCACCTCCATCATTCTGAAGGGATGGCCTAATATCATTAATTGCAAGCTTTACATTTTCTTCCATTGATTGTCTCCTTTCCTTTAGTTATTGAAAGGTACAGAATGTTCGGTAATTGGTCAAGAGAATATATAAAAAGAGCTGACACCATTCAACTAATTTAATATAATCACGATATGTCTGTTAAAAAAATTGTTTTTGCTAATCAAAAAGGTGGAGTTGGAAAAACAACATCCACGGTGAATCTTGGTGCGTATTTGGCTGAACTTGGACAAAGAGTACTGTTGGTTGATCTGGATCCACAGGGGAATTTAACCAGTGCCGTCGGGGCTGATGATGAAATTCCCGGTATTTATGAAGTATTAACAGGGAAGGTTGATATAGAAAATTCTATTCAGGATACGCCTGTTGAAAGGTTGTGTGCTATTGGATCAAATATTAACCTTACAGGAATAAATGTCGAATTGGTCGATGCTTTTAGAAGAGAATATTATCTTGATAAATATTTAAAACGTCTGGTGGGGGAGTGGGATTATATTTTTATTGATTGTCCCCCTTCCTTGGGACTTCTCACATTAAACGGATTGGTTGCTGCAAGCTATTCAATTATTCCACTTCAGTGTGAATATTTTGCTTTAGAAGGTTTAAGTATGTTGGTTCGGACGATTATGAGTGTAAAAAAACAGCTTAACCCTGATCTCGATATAATGGGAATCGTTTTTACAATGTATGATCAGCGAACAAGATTAGCAAAGGATGTTGTGAAAGATGTTTCTGACTACTTTTCTGACAAAGTTTTTAACAGTCTGATACCTCGAAATGTTAGGTTGTCAGAAGCCCCTTCTCATGGATTACCAATTAATTTATATGATCCATTTTGTAGTGGTGCAAAGAGTTATCTTGAGCTTGCCAAGGAGGTGCTAAATCGTGGCTAAAAGAGGATTAGGAAAAGGAATAGGTTCACTAATTGGTGATTATTCTCTGGACAACAGTTCGTTTTCAGGTGATAAATCAGCATATACAGATGATAATAACAATAGTGTTATAATGCTTGGAGTAGACAAGATTAATTCAAATCCAGCCCAGCCCAGGAAGCATTTTGATACAAATGCATTACAGGAGCTTGCTGATTCAATCAAAGAACAAGGAGTTCTTCAGCCAATACTGGTTGAAGAATCTCCAGATGTACCGGGGCATTTTATTATTGTAGCAGGCGAAAGACGGTTTCGAGCTTCAAAATTAGCTGAACTAAAGCATATCCCCTCCTTAATAAAAAATTTTACTGAAGAACAGAGGCTGGAAGTAGCCTTAATTGAAAATATTCAAAGGGAAAACTTAAATCCGATTGAAGAGGCTCAGGCGTATCGCTTTCTTATTGATCAAGCTGCTTTGAGTCAGGATGAATTGTCAAAAAGAATTGGTAAGAAAAGATCAACAATTGCAAATAGTCTCAGATTGTTGAACTTAAATGGTGAAATACAGCAATCTTTGAAGGAAGGTGTTATTACAGCCGGTCATGCCAGAGCTTTACTGTCGGTTGTTAATCCTGCAGACCAGGAAATTCTTTATACCAGAATACTAAAAGATAGTCTGTCTGTACGGCAGGCAGAGATTGAAGGGAAGTCTTTGAACGAGGGATCTCGCGCAGTCCAAAAGAAGATCAGAAAAAAGGAGTTAATAGAAAAACCTGTTGAAGTTCGAAGAATTGAGGAGAAATTTCTTGAGGCTCTGGGAACAAAGGTTTCTCTTAAAGGGAGTTTAAAAAAAGGAAAGCTTGAAATCTCCTTCTATTCCCCTGATGATTTAGAAAGGGTGTATCAGCTTTTATCAAAAAATGATGGTCTGTTCAGCTAACAGCAATCAACGAAACATTGATTTTAAGAATTTAATTAGTTTTTATAGTTTAATAGGAGTTTGTATGGATAATTTGAAAGATGGATTGTATGCGGAAATTGATAGTTCTAAAGGAACTATCTTTATAAAGCTTGAATTTGAGAAAACACCACTCACTGTCTCTAATTTTGTTGGTCTGGCTGAAGGAGTGCTTGGAAATGCCAAAGGAAAAAATGGCTATTATGATGGACTTATCTTTCATAGGGTCATCAATGATTTTATGGTTCAGGGAGGTTGCCCGACAGGAACAGGAACTGGTGGCCCTGGATACTCTTTTCCTGATGAGTTTGATTCATCGTTGAGACATTCTGGACCGGGAGTTTTGTCGATGGCAAACAGCGGTCCCGGAACAAACGGAAGTCAGTTTTTTATTACGCACGTTGCTACGCCCTGGCTTGATGATAAACATACTGTTTTTGGAAATGTTTGTGAAGGAATGGATGTTGTTAATGGAATTGTGCAGGGTGATAAAATAAATACAATTAAAATATTTCGCAGAGGGGAAAAGGCTGAAGGCTTTGTTGTAACTAAAGATGAATTTACTTTCCAAATACAAAAATATAAAGAAAAATCCGAAGATAATAGCGTTACAGATAGAAAAAAGGCCGAAAAAGAGATTCTCAACAGATGGCCGGAAGCCACTGCTTCAGCGTCAGGATTAAGACAGGTTGTTGTTAAAAAACCCATAGGAGAAAAGGTCCCACCTTATGGGACAAGCGTTACTGTTCATTATTCAGGTAAGCTGTTAAACGGTGTTGAGTTTGATAGTTCATATAAAAGGAACACACCTGCCGTTTTCGCAATAGGCCAGGTAATTGAAGGATGGAATGAAGCACTTCTGACAATGAAAAAAGGTGAAAAACGGATTTTAATTATACCGCCGGAATTAGGGTATGGAAAAAAGGGTTATCCTGGTGTTATCCCGCCTAACAGCTTTCTCATTTTTGATGTTGAGTTAATAGATTTCTAAATAGAAAAAAATGGCAAAAGAAAAAATCGTATATATTTGTAGTGAATGCGACCATACTGAACAGAAGTGGCTGGGAAGATGTCCTCAGTGTGGGAAATGGAACTCTTTTGTAGAGGGCAAGGGCTCTGGAAAAGATTCCGGCCGCAGTGCGCGAGCTGATCAAGCTAAAAACAGGGTCACCAATCACCCACAAAACCTTAAAAATATGCAGGTGCAGCAGGAGCTCCGCTTTAGTTCCGGAATATCAGAAGTGGATAAAGTCCTTGGTGGTGGAATCATGAAGGGAAGCTCTGTGTTGATTGGTGGAGAACCTGGAATAGGTAAATCTACCTTATTGTTGCAAATAATGTCAGATTCGGACGCAAAAAAAGCACTTTACATATCTGGCGAGGAGTCTGCTGGTCAGATCAAACTTCGTGCAGAGAGGCTTGGTCTAAACCTTGAAATGATTACCGTACTGTGTGAAACCAGGCTGAACAAATTAGTTAACATATTAACCAAAGAGAAGTTTGATCTCATAGTTGTTGACTCAATACAGACAGTAATAAGCGAAGACGCAGGTCCTATAGCGGGGACGGTAAACCAAATAAAATATTGTTCCATGGAGCTGGTTGATACTGCAAGGTATTTAGGTGCATCGCTTTTTATTATTGGTCATGTGACAAAAGAGGGATCTCTGGCTGGCCCTAAATTAATAGAGCATCTTGTTGATACAGTTCTTTATTTTGATCATGCTGAAACAGGTGTTAGGATTGTACGTGCAGGGAAAAACAGGTTTGGATCAGTTGATGAAATTGGAATCTTTACTATGACAGAAAAAGGTCTTAAGCCGGCAGCTCAACCAGAGTCTTTTTTTCTTGAGAAAAGAGATGGCGAGATTCCTGCTGGTGTTGCAGCTGCGGCAGTTTTCGAGGGATCAAGAACTTTCATGGTGGAAATTCAGGCACTTACGGTTCCTGCAAAAAGTGGATATACCCGAGTATATTCTGATAAGGTGGATTCGGCGAAAGTTTCACGCATTTCTGCAATTCTTGAAAAACATATTGGTTTGAGATTTTCAGATCAGGATATCTATATAAATGTAGCTGGTGGTATAAGGCTGTTTGAAGTTGGTATAGAACTCCCTCTTGCGTTGGCATTATACTCAGCACGAACCGGGAAGCCGTTGCTAAACCAGCTTGCTTCTGCTGGAGAACTAAGTCTTGCTGGAGAAGTGAGACGTATTGGGCATCTGGATAAACGGCTATATACAGCTGGTAAGATGGGGTTCAAACGGTTTTTAGGACCAACAACGCAAGATTTTCATACGATTCCCGGTACTTCGGACAGATTATACACTTCCTGTAATAATATACGTGAAGCAACCCAGACTCTATTTCCGGGAGGATCTACTGCAAGAGGCTGACAAGAAAGGGGAATGCTGCAAAAGTTCCTATAGCACTTCCAATACTGGTAAACAGGAAAACGAGTAATGCGTGAGTAACCCTGTTTCTAAAAAAACCTTTGAAAGAGAGAATGTCTTCATTTATTTTTTCAAAATCTGCAACTCTGGGTTTTCTCAAGTAAGCTTCAATACCGCCGGAAACAATTCCTACACCGATAGTTGGATTTAAAGAGGTGAATGGAGCCAGCAAGATAGATGCAACAATAGTAAGAGGGTGAGCGAGTGATAATATGGCCCCTATTCCTGATAATACACCATTAACAACAAACCAATAGACAAACATCTCAAGTCCCTGAGACCAACCGGCATTAATAAAACCGAAAACCAGTAACGTTAGTACTGCGGCAGGAATAACCCAGGGAAGAAATTTTGTTATTTTTGAAGGAGCAGGAATATGGTTTAGTTCAGAAAGGTTTTCTGAGAGCGAACCTTTTTCAAGTTCTGCTATAGTTGAGAGAATTCCCTCTGCATGTCCGGCACCAATAACCGCTAATGTGTTTTCCCCCGGGGCTTTGAAAATATTAGTAGCTAAATATCTATCTCTTTCATCTATAAGTACTTTTTTAACAGTTGGGAGTTCTTTTGCCAGCTCTTCCATCATGCCCTGAAGGGCTGACCGTTCTTTAAGGGCTTCAACTTCTTCCTGTGATAATTTTTCACGGGAAAACGCAGAGGAGATTAAAGCTGCAAGTAGTTTCATTTTATTCCAGAAGCTTGATTTTTTCCAGGCACGTCTCAAGGTTATCTGTATATCCCTGTCACTCAACGAAAAAGGGATTCCAGCTTTTTCTGCAGCCTCAATAGCAATTTTCATTTCTTGTCCGGGGGCTGTTCCAGAATTTTCACCCATTCGGCGTTGAAAAGAGGAGAGGGCCAGGTTAGCCAGCATGAAAAAGCCTTTTCCCTGCTTTAAAACTTTACCAATATTCAAGTTTTGCCAGGATTGCCCCTCTTTCATGACCTTGTATCTTCCGGCATCAATTTCCACACAAATATGATCAGGATTTTTTTCCAGAATTAAGGTCTCTACTTCATCAACACTTTCTGAAGATATATGGGCGGTTCCCAGAAGATAGATAGTTTTATTTTTTATAGTGACAACAGTAAGTGTGTCAGAAATATTTTCGCTTTTCACTAAAAGCCTCCGTGTTAAATAAAAGAAAACTCAAAAAATAGATAATTTTGAGAGATTAACATATTATTCAGAAGTTTTCGATTTGCATCTATATTTATAGTATAAATGTTTACTTCTAATCAAATCGAAAACTTCAAAAGGCCAATGTAGAAGTATTCGATTTTAGCAATCGCATCAAATATACTAACGAATGAAAAAATGAACAAGGCCATGTTGCAAATTACAGTTTTATAGATTAGTGTCATCGAATGGAAATTGTTGTATATCTTGGTTTATTATTTACCGCATTATTAGGAGGAGCTGCAGCAGCGGCTGTTAAGCTTATTCCTCAAAAATCAGAAAAGATCATTGATCTTCTTCTTACCATATGTCTTTATGCTCTTTTATTCAGTATGGGTATTAAAACGGGGCTTATAGAAAACATAGGGAGCAAGTTGTCAATGATCGGTTTGACCGCATTTGCCTTTGCTCTTGTAACCGCCGGTGGAAGTCTATTAATCGTCCTCCTGTCAGGATATGTATACTATTTTGTTAAAAAAAGTCGTTCTAAGGCAAAAAATACAACAAATTACGATGAAACAAAAACAACTATTAGTAAGAAGAAATCATTTTTGGATATCCTTTCTCATCTTAAAGAACCAGCTTTGTTGATTGGTATTGTTATTATTGGCGCAACAGCAGCAGCTACTACAGAATTGTTTTCATGGTTTTCAGATGCTATCTCTGAATGGCTTTTATACATTTTACTTTTTCTTGTAGGGGTACAGATGGTTCACGGAAAGACGGATCTGATATCCGTTTTAAAAAATCCAATATCTTTAGCTTTGCCGATACTCACGATTGTTGGGACTTTGGCTGGATCAAGCATAATCCCTCTTTTTTTCGATATTAATTTATCAGAAGCCCTGGCAGTAGGCGCTGGTTTTGGCTGGTACTCTCTTTCAGGAGTACTTATTTCAGATCTGGGAGATCCTGTTCTTGGTTCAATCGCTTTTCTGAGTAACTTATTCAGAGAGAGCACGGCTTTTCTTCTTATCCCGCTGCTTGCAGGTTTTGGAAAGCAAAGAGCTGCAATCAGTGTTTGTGGTGCGACGAGTATGGATGTGACTCTTCCTATTGTTGAAAAATTCTGTGGTGTTGATTATGTACCGCTGTCACTGGCTCATGGGATTCTACTTACGCTGGTAGTTCCCTTTTTAGTACCTATTTTGTATGCTTCAGGAATAAGTTAGGACAACTTACTTATTAAACCAGTGCTATACACACCTGAAATGCATAATTTTGTAGATCTCCTGTCAGAAACCCACCAGATTCATTTACCATTCGCAGCATAATACTGTCTGAAACAGGTTGAATGTGTTGAGAAATTATATAATTAGATACTACGTTAACCGCTTCTTTTATCCCTTCGGGAGAACTGTCATTGAATTGTGTAAAAGCGTAATTGCCGGAATGGAAAACCTCTTCAGAAAACATTACCGGAACTGCATAACGAGTATCAGTAATTAAAGAGAACCCTGCTGTGCATTTTTCAATAGTAACAAGGGGTTGGTCCGGATTGCTTTTACCGAAAATTGCCGCTTCCTGGCATGAATAGTTATTCCCGGTAAAAGAACAGATATGTGAATGTAAGTGCTCCAATGTGTTTTTAGGGGAATAGAAGTCGATAGCAAAATCCGGGTTTTCATCTGTTACTAGATAGTGAATTGACTGATATAGGTGTAATTTCATTACTCTCATGCTCGAATAATAAAAAAACACTTGAATAAAGTATATAGTTATTCAGAGATAAAAGAAAAATTCCCAATAACTTGTATTAAGAGACTTTCTACAAATTCAATCCTCTGCTATCTTGTTTACGATATAAGAAACAATTGCAGAGACAGAACTGTTTGCAAATAGTCTCGATCCATGATTACATGGATATGAAGTTTTCTATATAGAATAATTTTTCAAATTAAGTTTTTTACTTTTGAAAGATACCAATAAAATTTTTTAGGAAGGAATTATATGAAACCGACAGAATTGGCTAAAGGTGTTTTTCGCATAAGTGCAAATATTGGATCCCAGGACCTTTTTGAAGGGATCTGGCCAATACCAAATGGCGTCTCCCTAAATTCTTATATTGTTAGAGGGGAAAAAATAGCCTTAATTGATATGGTAAAAGACTGGGAAGGGGCTGTTGAAAAAGTTTCATTACAGCTGAACTCACTTCAGATCCAAATTGAGGATATTGATTATCTTATTCTGAACCATATGGAGCCGGATCATACAGGTTGGCTTTCTGAACTGCGGAAAAAAAATCCGAATATTAAGATTTTATGCTCGAAAAAGGCAGTGCCACTGGTTAAAGCATTTTATGGTATTGAAGATAATGTAGTGGCTGTCGGTTCAGGTGATTCTCTGGATTTGGGTGGCAAAAGACTCTTGTTTGAAGATACACCAAATATACATTGGCCGGAAACAATGATGACGTATGAGCCTGAAGCCGGTATTCTTTTTTCTTGTGATGCTTTTGGTTCATTTGGTAAAGTTGGGGAGGCTGTTTTTGATGATCAGCTGTCTGAAAAAGATCGAGAGTTTTTCAAAAGAGAAACTCTTCGCTACTACGCAAATATTGTTTCTACCTTTTCTACCTTTGTGGAAAGAGGTATTAAAAAATTAGAAAATCTTGATATAAAGATAATCGCACCAAGTCACGGAATAATTTGGCGTTCAAAACCTGAAGAAATCATACAGGATTATTTAAAGCTCGCATCCTATATGAATGGTCCTGCAGAAAAAGAGATTACCTTGATTTGGAGCAGCATGTATGGGAATACAAAGGCTCTTCTTGATTCTATAATCAAAGGAGTAGAAGAAGAAGGGGTTCCACTAACACTTCATAGAATCCCACAAGAGCATGCATCATTTGTTTTGGCTTCTGCCTGGAAATCATCAGGTATCATTATTGGAACTCCAACATATGAGTATAAGATGTTTCCGCCGATGTATGCAATTCTGGATGTCCTTGAAAGAAGCCATGTTAAAAACAGAAAAGTTTTAAGGTTCGGATCCTATGGTTGGTCCGGAGGTGCGCAGAAACAATTCGATGAGTTTTCTGCAGCTATGAAATGGGATTGTCTGGGATCAATTGAATATCAGGGATCGCCAACAGAAGTTGATAAGCAATCTGCATACATAAAAGCGATGGAACTGGCAAGAGCTGTTAAGGGGTGGGATTAAGATTTGATCTCCCGGAAGACAGGTTGGTAATTTTTCCAGAAGCTGTCGAAAATTCATTTTCCGGCAGTTTCCCTGTTACGGTAACAGAAGTTTCAAAACTTTCATCAAGTATCTCTGCATGATGGGCAGAAAGAATTATTTTTGCCTGTTCGTACAATTCGTAACTGATTATTAATGAAAATGACGCTTTCTGGATAAGTTTTTCAACGGGAACGCAGGATAGGACTTCCTTTGCAGCGGCCGAATAAGCATGCACCAGCCCGCCGGTACCCAGTTTAGTACCCCCAAAATAACGAATCACCATAACCAAAATATTAGTTATCCCACTTCCTTTAAGAACCTCAAGCATGGGTCTTCCTGCAGTATTACGTGGTTCCCGATCGTCACTCATACTAAAAAGGTCGCCTCTTTTTCCCAGGATGTAAGCATGTACGACATGAGAGGCATCAGGATGGTCCTTTCTTGATTGTGAAATAAGGGTTTTAGCTTGTTCTGGAGATTCCAGAGGGGTAGCAATTGCGATAAAGCGGGACTTTTTGATCTCTATTTCTACAGAAACGGTTTTCAGGGGAATAAGCATACATCAATACTACCATGCTTCAAACGTGGATTTCAACACCACAACAATAGGTAAGCAGGTTAATGATGAACAAGTTAATAATAATATTTAACTTATTCTATTGAAATAAATAAAAGGTGACTATATACTCGTTTCTTAATGAAAGAAATAAAACAAAAAAGAAACACATTTGCTGTAGTATTAGTAGTTCTCGCGATGGTTTTTTACGGGATCTCTTTTCCTGCAACGAGAATTGCCTTGAATGAGTATAATCCTGTATCACTAATTACGCTGAGACTCCTTATCTCTTCAGTGATATTAATGATAATAAATATATTGATATATAAACGACGTGCAATTCCAATTAAAAAAGATTTCCCCATTTTCCTGTTAATTGCTGCATTTCAACCCTTTCTCTATTTTCTATTAGAGACGTATGGACTTAGCTCCGTATCAGCTGCAGTATCATCTTTAATTATTGCCACCATCCCAGTGTTTACTCCGATAATCTCACGATTTTTTATTCGTGAAAAACTTACAATGTTTAATTTTGCAGGACTGGTTTTGTCTTTTACTGGAGTTATACTTCTTGTAGCATTTTCTGATTCAAACATGTCTGAGAAAAGCTTTACCGTTCCGGGGTTACTGTTACTCTTTGGAGCGGTTCTGGCCGCAGTCTTCTATACAATTATTGTTAAGAAATTACCACATACTTATTCCGCTCTGACAATTACAGCAGTCCAAAACACACTGGGTCTGTTTTTGTTTCTACCCGTTTTTTTCATTCTTGATGTTAAGGACTTTATTACGGTAGTACCAAGTATAAATACTTTAGTTAGTATTGTGTTTCTTGCAATTTTTGCATCCAGTCTTGCTTTTATCTTTCTAAATTTCGGTATAAAAAAACTTGGTCCTTCCAAAGCCAATGGATTTGTTAACCTTGTACCGGTTGTTACGGCTTTTGTTTCATTTGCTTTTTTTAAAGAATCCTTTTCTTTGTATAAAATATTGGGAATGATAGTTATTCTCTCAGGGGTTTTAATAGCTCAGAAAAAAAGAAAAAAACCGAAAAACAGCTAGAAAGTTATTTTGAGAAGGCTGTTATAATTATTTTCATGATAAACAGGTATTCCCAACTTATATAAAGTATCAGCAAACAATCCTTTGCCGGGAATGGTTTTCCCGGTAAAGCTTCCGTCATAAATCAAACAACTCCCACACGAAGGAGATTTATCTTTAAGAACTGCAGCAGAGATAGTATCTGCAGGATATGAGCTGAGAATTTGGTTAATACCACTTTTAATTTCTTTTGAACGATCTATTCCTGTTGATTCAATTGCTCTATGGTTTTCTCCAATCTCAATACAATTTCGGGGAACAGGAAGCCCGCCGGCTGTTTCCGGACAAACCTGCACGGCAATTTCTTTTTCTACAAGAGAAAGTAATTTTGGCAGGTTAAAACAACTCCCGTTATATCGGCAGGGAACACCGGTTAAACATGCACTTATAAGAATCATACCGTAATAATACGGAACAGATGCAGGATATGCAACAACCGTAACAATCAGAAGCAGAAACTAAATATACTGATCTATGCAGTCAGATAAGGTGAAGCCTTTTTTAAGAGATGTTTAGGCATTCTAATTGTGTCCAGTGAACTTATTGAAGTTGAACTCCTGTATTTAACTATTCTGTTAACAATAACAGGTCCCAGCCCGGGTACTCTCAGAAGCTCCTCTTTAGAACTGCGCTTAATGGAGATCGGAAAAAAATCAGGATGGGAATCAGCCCACTGTTGTTTTGGATCTTTTGAGAGATCAAGGTTTCCACCTGATTCAAATAAGAAATCCTTGTAGGTGAAACCGTATGAACGTATAAGAAAATCACTTTGATATAATCGGTGCTCACGTATAAATATATTATCAGGGGATTGAGGAATGTATTTTTCACCAGGGATATCCGGTTGTCCCAGCCCCTTCTGATAGGCAGAAAAATAGATTCGGTTAAAATTTAGCCGGTCATATAATCCCCACATATATTTAACTATTTCCTGATCCGGTTCATCAGAGGCTCCCACTATAAACTGGGTCGAAGTCTTGACTCTTTTATACCGGGAATTCTTACCAGTTAATGAGCTTATAAGTTTAAGCGGCTCAATAATATCAGTGGAATATTTCTTGTGTGATGATAGTTTGGAAAAATAGGTTTCCCCGGGAGTTTCTATATTGAGTGATACAGCTGATGATAAGGAAACCGCTTTAATAATGGACTCTGGGGAAGCACCCGGAATAATTTTAGTATGAATATATCCTCTGTATTGATATTTATATCTAAGAATAGAGGCTGTATCTATGAGCAGCTGCATAGATTTGTCTGGTTTATCAAGCAGCCCTGAACTGAGAAAAATTCCCATCAGATTTTTCCTGCGGCAAAGATCAATAAAAAAAGCTGCAAGTTCATCCGGTATAAGACTAACACGCCTGCTGGTGCCGTTTAAGCGCAAGGGACAGTATTTGCAATCACTGGTACAAGCGTTGGTTACCAGCGTTTTTAGTAAAATTCCACTTCCCCCACCAGGTACAGTTGCAGGATAGAGCCATGTTCCCTCAGCACCTCTTTTTCGATGATCATCACTGTTTTTCGTACCACAGGCACAAGCAAGATCGTATTGTGCATCATGAGCCAGAAGGTTTAGTTTTTCTACTACATTCATATACAAAGGGTAACATGCGTTAAGTAAAAAAACAATGGAAATTTAGATTCTTTGATATTGATATCAATAGCAGAAGTTTTCGATTAGTTGTATCTATATGCAATATAAACATATAGTATATTTAATCGAAAACTTTAAAAAGCAAATAATAATAAATATTCGATTTTTTATTATCTGCTCAGCTACCTGGTTTTTGCTACTCCAACCCTTAGGCATTCTTTCTGAATAGGACATTCAGAGCACCGTGGAGAAACTGGTGTACATATCTGTTGACCAAATGAAACCAATAGTTCATTAAGAGGAATCCAGAATTTTTGGGGCAGAACCAGCTCAAGGGCTTTTTCTGATTCTTCCGGGGTTTTCGTTTGTATCCAGCCGCACCTGTTTGAAATTCGGTGAACATGTGTATCAACACAAATAGCATCAATCCCAAAACCCATATTAAGGGTTAGGTTTGCTGTTTTAATACCAACTCCTGGTAATGCGAGCAGCTGTTCTTTATCCGAAGGAACCAGTCCGTTATATTGCTCAAGAAGTATCCGGGAAATCTCTAAAATGTTTCTGGCTTTGGTTTTATAAAAACCGGCAGGGTAGATAAGTTTTTCAATCTCTTCGACTCCTAACGTAAGAGTGGTTATAGGAGTGTCAGTTCGTGAAAAAAGACGATTTGACGAGGCTAAAGTGACCGCATCCTTGGTTCTGAGTGAAATGATTGTTGAAATAAGAACTCTAAATGGAGTCCTGTTTGATTCCGCAATTTCTGATACAGAGGGAAGCCCTGCACCCCGGGATTTTAACACAGAGGAAAAAAGAGAAAAAATTGTCTCCCAGTAATTTGTTGTGAATTTTTTTGTCTTCATGTTTTTGTTTTACCATATATATTAAAAATGATCATTTAAAATAGACCGGAAAACACATATCATCTTTCTAATGTCTTGACACCTATACTCAATCCTACTAGTTTAGTTTTATGATTATAGTATTAAAGAAAAGCATTACTCCTCAGCAAAAGGCTCACATTAAAGAATTTTTGGAACAGAAAAATTTTCAGGTTAGAGAAATTGTCGGGGAAGAAGAGACTATCTTTGGAGCAGTGGGTATAGCACAGGTAGACCGGAGAGAAGTGGAACTCCTAAGCGGAGTGGTAAAAGTCATTCCAATTTCCCGACCCTATAAACTTGCTTCCAGAGAGCTGAAAAAAGAAGATACCATTGTTCAGGTAGATAAGATTAAAATTGGCGGGAATCGTATTGCAGTTATCGCTGGTCCCTGTGCAGTAGAGAGCCGTGAACAAATGTTTTCCGTAGCAAAATCTGTAAGTGAAGCCGGAGCAGTTATTCTGCGTGGCGGCGCTTTCAAACCAAGGACTTCACCATATGCCTTTCAGGGGTTGGGTGAAGAAGGCCTGAAAATCATAAAAGAGGCAGGCGATGAGTACGGCCTGGCCATAACTAGTGAAGTGGTTAGCCCTGTATATGTGGATATGATGACAAAGTACATTGACATCTTCCAGATTGGGGCAAGGAATATGCAGAATTTTGAGCTCCTCAAGGAAGTGGGTAAAGCCGGGAAACCGGTTATACTTAAGAGGGGTCTGGCTGCAACAATCGAAGAATGGCTTATGGCCGCGGAATATTTAATGGCTCATGGGACTGATGATGTAATTCTTTGTGAGAGAGGAATCAGGACTTTCGAACCATCTACAAGAAACACGTTGGATCTGAGCGCTATTCCTGTTGTAAAGAAGCTGAGTCATCTTCCTATTATCGTTGATCCAAGTCATGCAACAGGTCTAAGAGAAAAAGTTATTCCCATGGCACTTGCTGCAGTAGCTGCAGGAGCCGATGGGTTAATGATTGAAGTCCACAACAATCCTGATATGGCTCTCTCTGATGGGCCGCAATCACTGTTTCCTGAACAGTTTGAAAAACTCATGCGTGACATCCAGGCAATGGCTCCGGTTATAGGCAAATCAGTTGAGAAAATTCCGCACTATCAGACAGCTTCAATAGAAAGCTTTCAGAACAAAGAAAAAGGGGAAAAACAACAAGTTCGCCCGAAAGCGGCTTTTCAGGGTGTTCATGGAGCCTATAGCGAAATTGCACTTGAAAGATTTTTTGGTGACCGGTTAGAAGCTAAACCGTGCAGACAATTTGCAGATGTGTTTTCTGCTGTTATGAGTGGTGAAGCATTATGTGGAATCCTACCTGTCGAGAATTCATTAGCTGGAACAATAAATGACAACTTTGACCTGCTTCTGCGTCATCCGGATATATCAGTGATCGGGGAACAGCAGATCAGGATAAATCACAACCTCATTGGAATAGAAGGGGCGAAACCGGAGGAGCTGACCAAAGTTTTTTCCCATCCGCAAGGTCTTGCTCAATGTGCAAAATTTCTTGATATGTATCCAAATATAGAAAGAAGTCCGTTTTTTGATACAGCGGGCGCTGTTGCGTATGTAGCAGAGCAGAAAAATCCAAAATTTGCAGCAATTGCCGGTGAAAAAACTGCCGCCTTCTATGGAATGACTATCTTAAAAGAAGGTATTGAAACCAATCCAAGAAATTACACCCGTTTTTATATCATAACCCGTGAAGAGCAGGCCGCAGCAGTCTCGGGGAGCATGATACCAAACAGGGGAGTTCTTGTTTTTTCTACACCGGATACACCGGGAGCATTGTTTACCTGCCTGAAAATAATGGCTGACTATGGATTGAATATGAAAAAACTGGAATCCCGGCCAATTCATGGAAGCCCATGGGAGTATATGTTTTTTATTGAAACAGAACTTACGGATATGGCAGTATTCAATGAAGCTTGCGGGAAACTGAAAAAATCAAGCGAAACATTCAGAATTTTGGGAACGTTCTACTCTGACCGATAAGAGAAAATATGGGAAAAACAAAAGAGTATATACCGGAAAAACTTATTATCGGAATTCTGGCAATTGAAATTCAGTTACCGGAACCGTTAATTCATAGAGTTGTGAATGATTTTGGACCGATAGAGCGAATTGATGGTCCGTATCCATTTGATTATACACAGTATTATAACGATGAAATGGGAGAAAATATCCAGAAATATTTTCTCACCTTTAACCAGCTTGTTGCACCGGACCGCTTGGCTGAAATTAAGGAATTAACCAACCAGATAGAAGAAGAGTGGAGCAGCGGGAACAAGAGGAGTATTAATCTTGATCCCGGTATACTTTCAGAAACCAGGTTTATACTTGCAACAACAAAAAATCGCGGACATCGAGTCCCGCTAAAAAATGGTATGTATGCCGAGGTAACTCTTATTTATATGCATAAGGAGTTTCAGCCACTTCCCTGGACATATGCTGACTTTTGTGATCCTATATACCGAAACCTTTTAAAAGAGATCCGAAAATCATACCTTCAGCAAATTAAACAAAAATAAATATCTTTTTTGAATATTTTTTCTCTATATTCCAGTAATACTCTATATGAGGCTCGTAAATTTATTTATTAAACTCATCGCAATACTACTCTTTCTTGGATTTTGTGTATCCTGTGAATTTATTAGTAATACCCACAAAATCACTGTGATATTTTCAGAAAAATCCCCATGGGAAACAGCACAGGGTAAAAATGTCTGGTATCTGCTTCGTTGGAATGACCCTGTACTAGGGATTTGTGAAAAATATATTCCAGCCGGTTCAGAGAAAACAGTCATTGAAGTATCAAAAGGAGGTATGGTTGTTCTGGCAGCATATCCTGCAGGTAACGGTACTCCCCTTGGTGCTTTTGTTACCATAGATAATACTGATACACATGAGGATACAGAAGCAGCACTTACTTATTTGAGAGGTTCAGCAGCTGAAGTCCTGCTCAGGGCAGAATCTTTTTTTACCGGGATAATAAACGGGGTGAATGCAGAAAAATTGTCATGCACAATGGAAGGAATTGGTGATGGGGACAGCTGGAGAGTAGAAAAAAATGAGCTTTTTTGGGCAATCTTACAGAGGACGCTTGGAAATGAATCGGTTAAACCGTTAGGTTTATTTAATATAAGTCTGTATGCAATTCCGGAAGGGTTTTGGGTATCTGATACCCCGCTGAGACCGGGGTTTAGGGTTCATTCTACCGGAACAATAGAGTTAAGTGGATTTTATCAGGGAACCTTCAAGTACCTGCTCCCCTCTGAAAATCTTATGCTCGTAATAATTGGGCAGGAGAGTAGGGGGTATTGGTATATCACAAGAGTTTTTCCTGATTTTCTGATCCAAGAGTTGGAAAAACGTTAATAACCTTCCAGTTCAGCGTGCGGTATAATGGGTGTGCAGAAGTTTATGAGATATCTCACTTCCCGGTTTCTGAAGAAAATTCCGATAGAGTTCAAGTACTTCAGCGTTTTCATGCGATTTTCTTATAGGAAGGTTTTTATCCTCAGTGTAAAGCCCAGCTATCCTTTGAGCCCGTTTTGCGAGAGAATTTTCAAGGGGCTGCCCCCCGCCGCCGATACATCCACCACGACAAGCCATAATTTCAATAAAATGAAACGGTATTTCCCCCTCTTTTTTTGCTTCTGAAACTATATTCAGCAGCGTTCTTGCATTTGAAAGGCCGTTGGAAACGGCAACCCGGATCTCTGTACCTTCAATATCAACACTTGCTTTTTTAATACCCTCTATTCCCCGAAGATCGGTGAAATCAAGAGATCCGAGAGGTTTCTGTGTTTTTAACTCATATGCTGATCGGATGGCAGCCTCCATAACCCCACCACTTGCTCCAAAAATTGTAGCTGCCCCGGTGTATTGTGAGAGGACAGGATCCGGTTTCTCTTCTTTCATAGTTTCAAACTGCAGTCCAGCCTGACGGATCATTCTGGCTAACTCCCGTGTCGTCAGGACATAATCAACATCACGATAACCACTGTCACTCATCTCTGGTCGGGCTGCCTCAAACTTTTTTGCTGTACAAGGCATAATAGAGAGTGAAATAATATTTTCCGGATCAATATTATGAGTTTCAGCAAAATAGGTTTTTATCACTACTCCAAGCATCTGTTGAGGTGATTTACAGGTAGAAACATGATCCAGAAGTTCTGGGAAGTATGTCTCCCCGAATTTAATCCATCCAGGAGAGCAGGAGGTTATTAATGGAAGGGTTCCTCCCGTAGCCAGCCTCTCAAGGAGCTCTGTTCCCTCCTCCAGAATAGTGAGGTCAGCGGAAAAGTTAGTATCAAAAATATAATCAATTCCAAGACTTCTCAGAGCGGAGTATATTTTACCAATAACAAGGGTTCCCGGAGCCATACCAAACTCTTCTCCCAGGGCCACACGCACAGCCGGTGCAACCTGGGCTACAACCACCTTTTTTTGATCATCAAGTGCACTCCAGACCTCATCGATCATTTCTTTCTCGTAGAGTGCTCCGGTTGGGCAGTAAACAACACATTGGCCGCAGTTTACACACACACTGTTTCCCATCGACATTCCGTATCCGGGAGAGATAATGGTATCTGCTCCTCGTTCCATAAAATCAATGGCTTTCACACTTTGTACTTCCTGACACACGGTTACACAACGCCCGCAACCTATACATTTGTTCATATCACGGACTATCCCGGCAGCTGTTCTGTCTATGGGAAGTCCTCTTGTATACTTGTCATGCCGAAGGGTTCGTATTTCAAACCTATCGGCAAGTTTCTGAAGTTCACAGGAACCATGCTTAATACATTGCAGACAATCATCCGGGTGTGTTGCAAGAACCAGCTCCAGAAGTCCCCTTCGGAGTTTTCTCAATTGCGGAGTATTGGTTAATACCTGCATACTCTCTGCAGCCTCGGTAATACAGGCGCGCTGCAGATCTTTATACCCATCAATCTTCACCATACACATGCCGCAGGTTCCAAGTGAAGTAAGATCCTCATGTCGGCACAGGGTGGGGATGTCCACTCCTGCTTGTTGTGCAGCATCCAGAACTGATGTGCCTTCTATAACTTGAATTGTAGTTTTATCTATAGTTAAGGTAATCATATCTGTGCCTCCCTGATATAATCATTCTGACGGATGAGTGCATGAAGTTCGCCGCTGAAATTGTTGAGGATGCTCTTTACGGGCATTTCGACAGATTTCCCAAACGGACAGAAAGAAGATCCACGCATGATGTCCGCAGTCTCTTCCATTAGTCCCAGAAACTCCCGTTTTCCTTTTCCCAGGACTATACTGTCGGCCATAAAGGAGAGTTGTCGGGTTCCATAGCGGCAGGGAAAGCATTTTCCACAGGACTCCTCTGCGAAAAACCGCATTTCAACCTCCAGGACCTCTGCCATTGAGGTGTCAGTATTCATTACTACAATTGCTCCGGAACCGAGGATACCGCCCTTACTGTTCATTGATTTGAAATCAAGGTGAAAATCCAAAGCTTCTGACGGGTAAATTGGTCCGGCTGTACCCCCTATCTGTATGGCTTTAAGTGTCCCTATAACGCCGCCGGCCAGGGAAATAAGATCTCTCACGGTGGATCCCATAGGGGCTTCATATACTCCGGGCTTCTGTACTTTTCCACTTATACAGTAAAGTTTCGGCCCGGGACTTTCGGGAGCTCCGATAGAACGGAACCAGTCAAATCCATGTTGAAGAATGAGGGCGACACAGGCAAGCGTTTCTACATTGTTAATAAAAGTAGGCTGTTCCCATAACCCTTTTTCAACTGGAAATGGGGGCTTGTTCCAGGGTATTCCACGATTTCCCATTAGCGAATTTAAGAGGGCCGTTTCATCTCCCACAACATAAGAACCGCCCCCTTTAATGATATCAATAGTGAAGGAAAAGCCTTCAGCAATATTTCCCCCAAGATATCCTGCACGTTCAGCTTCCTGTAAAGAAATTTCCAGCTTTGTCGCGATTTCCGGATATTCCCCCCGGATATAGATATACCCCTTAGTTGAACCTACGGCATAAGCTGCGATAATCATTCCCTCAATCATCATATGGGGTGAGTGAGTCATGATGAATCGATCTTTGAATGTTCCCGGTTCTCCCTCATCTGCATTGCAGACAATATATGATGGAGTCTTGCCTTTTGCGGCTTTCCACTTTATTGCTGTAGGGAATCCAGCACCTCCGCGCCCAAGAAGCCAAGCCTTTTCGACTTTTTCCACTACCTGATCAGGTGTCAGTGTGAGTGCGGTATCCAATCCTGTATACCCATTGGCTTTCTGATAATCTTTAATATTTGGTGAAAGGTCTTTAAATCTGAGAAAGAAATCTGTCTGATTCATACCGTTTCCTCCTTCCTGCAGTTAATTATTAGTATATCGACTTCATCAAGGGTTAGATTTGTGTAGAGCTTGTCATTGATCATCAGATTGGGGGCTGTATCACAGCTGCCCAGACAGTTCACTATTTCAAGGGTGAAAAGTCCATCTTTAGTAGTCTCTCCACGTTTAATACCAAGTTCTTTGGAGATAAACCCGTAAACCTCGAGAGAGTTTCCAATTCTGCAGCTAAGTGAGTCGCAAATCCGGAGTACATATTTTCCTCTTGGGGAGGGCGAAAACAGATGATAAAAGCTCATTACCCCATCAACTTCAGCAATTGAAAGCCCAAGTGTCTGAGCGATCTCCTTTCTTTCATTAGCTGTGATGTAGTTTTTTGTAATCTCTCGATTCTGCATTGAATGAAACAGATGAAGAATATCCTCACGGTTCCTCTTTTTTAACGAAACATTCGCAATATCCATACAAGGCTCCTTTGATGGTTTTTGTGTTTATTCAGAGATCCATCGATATTTGTGAATACTTTGAGTTTTGTTTTATGACTGGAAACTAGTCTGATTCCAATTCTTTTATTGGTGAGAGGATTCTGAACAATTTTCATATAAGCCCCCTAGTCTGTAGCATATACATGAACTTCATGAGGTTTACTGTATTGTCTGATGACAAGAAAAAGCCGGATGTAAAAGAATTAAAGGCAAGTGGTGTACAGATATGGTCAGCAAACAGTAACTGCTGTGCTGTTAACTATTTTAAATGGGTGAAGTTCTGAAAGCAAGAGAGATGGACGAAAATAATAGATAAAAAATTAGCGATTGATAACAGGTGTTAAGTAGTACATTAATTTATTGTAATTAACCAGTAATAGGAATAAAATATATAAGTAAAAGAAAATAATAAAAATCAGCCTTATGGATTAAAAATGGATAATACAGAAAATAAATATAAACAATTGTTTGAGAACATGACTGCGGCATTTGCCCTGCATGAGATGATATATGATGAAAGTGGAAAACCCATTGACTATAGGTATTTGGAAATAAATTCCAGTTTTGAAGAGATGACCGGGCTGAAAAAAGAGAACGTGGTAGGTAAAACTGTTCTGCAGATATTACCAAATACAGAGAGATCCTCGATTGATCTCTTTGCGAAAGTTGTCTATACCGGATTCCCCACACCTTTCCAGAATTATTCAACGGAGTTTGATCGTTATTATGAGGGCTGGGTTTATAGACCTCAGGAAGGCCAATTTGCAGTTATTTTCACTGATATTACTGAATTTAAGATTATTGAGAAAGAACTTACAGAATATCGTGACAATCTTGAGAGGCTCGCAGAGGAACGTGCGGTAAAGCTTGTTGAAAGCGAACAGCGTTTTCATATGCTGTTTGATCATACGACTGAACCAATTCTGATAGTTGATGCAGAGGGTGTGATTCTTGAATTCAACAATGCTGCAAAGATTTCGCTCGGGTATACAGATAACAAGTTCATGAACCTGAATTTTTATGATTTGCTGACAGCGGAAGCTCCGGAAGAGGGGCAAAGGGAGACTCTTTTTTCTATAACCATCAGTAATGGATCCTATTCCACTGAGCTAGAGATGAAAAGAGAGGACAACAGCACTTTTCCAGCAAAACTTACCGCCAGTAAAATACAAATGGAGAATGATACCTATATTGCAATGATTATATCGGATCGTTCTGAGCAAAAAGCGATGGAACGGACGCTGGTTGAGGCAAAAGAACAGGCAGAACGAGCCAGTCAGGCGAAAAGTTTTTTTTTAGCAAATATCAGCCATGAAATACGAACTCCTATTAATGCAATTCTAGGTATGGTGTACTTGATGCAGGATACCCAGCTTACAGAACAGCAGCGTGAATTTATGAAAAATGTTAGCTCATCTGCCAGAATTTTGTTTGGAACGATTAACGGTATACTTGATTTCTCGAAAATCGAATCGGGGAAAATGCATATAGAGATGCAGTCATTTAATCTTAAAAACCTAATTAGAGATATTCTTCCTGCTTTTAGCCTGGCAGCAGATGAAAAGGGTTTAGAGTTTAGGACTAATATCGAAGAGGATATTCCTGAATTTGTAATAGGTGATGCATTTAGAATTTCACAAATACTAAACAACTTGTTAACGAATGCCATTAAATTTACGGAAAAAGGGTATGTAGAAATCTCTGTTTCCCGGATGGTTCAACTGCGGGACATCGCACATCTTGAATTTGCTGTTAAAGATTGCGGTATTGGTCTGACTAAAGATGAAATTGATTTTATTTTCAAACCCTTTGAGCAGGCAGATGAATCTGTAACAAGAAAATTTAGCGGAACAGGACTTGGACTGGCAATTTCTCAGGAGTTAACGGTTCTTATGGGGGGGAAGATTGTAACCTCCAGCAAAAAGGGAGTGGGAAGTACTTTTACCGTTAAGCTTCCGCTTCATATAAGTAAAAACAGAGATGATAGTTTTGCTCCGAGTTTGGATGTTAGTATTCTGAAAAATGCCAGAATACTTCTTGCTGAAGATCATGATATAACTCGCAAGGTGTTGGTTGAGATAATAAAAACAACAGGTGCAGAGGTTACTGTTGCAAGAAATGGCAGAGAGGCTGTTGATCTTGTGAGTAAACATGATTTTGATATAATTCTTATGGATATTCAGATGCCGGAGATGGATGGATATGAGGCAACTCGCGCCATCCGTGAGCGGGAAAAAACAACAGGTTTTCATATCCCTATTATAGCTATGACAGCGCACGCTCTTAAAGGCGACCGGGAAAAATGTATAGAGGCGGGTATGGATGATTATATCGCGAAGCCCATAGAGATGGAGGAACTTTTTAATGCGGTTGAAGGAAAGGGGGTAACTGTGGATAATAGTGATAATATCGGCAAAGTTTTTTCCATAGAAAAGGCT
>JABMQR010000369.1 GCA_013202335.1 Bacteroidota bacterium | reverse complement strand
TTTCCCAGATTGCTGCGGGGCGTGGTCATGGTAAAAATAGTAAGTTGAATAGAGTGAAAAGTCAAGGATATAAAGTAATGAAACAAAGTAAAGAAATAAAGTTGACAAACCAAAAATCTGTGCTACTCTAGAATAAGTAAAGGCCTTGATGACTTGTTTTACTGTAAAGGTGAAGGAGGGGATACGTATGAATTATTCCAACAAACTCTCAATCAATAGAATTATTAAACCAGATCTTTCCGTAACAGAATTTATTCACTTTGCCGCTGAATCCGGTTTTTCCAAAGTAGAATTGAGGAACGACCTGGAAGATCCGCGGGTACTGGGGGATGAGAAGGCTGATGACATACTAGCATCCTGTAAACGTGAAGGGGTAAAAATTCTTACTATAAATGCACTTCAAAGGTTTAACGATCCTCTTCTTTTTAGTAGTAAAAAAGAAGAACTTTTCTCCTTGATCAGGGAAGCAAAAAGTGTAGGGTGCTCACAGATTGTTCTTTGTCCGGTTAACGATCTGAAGGATAGGCGATCTGCGGCCAGGCAGAAAAGTGACCTGGTTGAAGCCTTGAAGAACTACGCGCCGCTGCTGGCGGAAGAAGGAATAATAGGCCTTATTGAACCTCTCGGATTTTCAATCTGCAGTGTGCGGTATAAAGAGCAGGCTGTTAATGCTATTAAGGAGAGTGGGTATACTCAATTATACAGACTGGTTCATGATACCTTTCATCATTATTTGAGCGGTGAAACTCAGGTGTTTGGAGAATGGACCGGATTGGTTCATATATCCGGTGTGTATGCAGGAAAAAGTATGGAAGATATCTCGGATGATGACAGGGTGCTGGTTGATAGAGAAGATATTATGAACAACAAGGCACAGATCAGGCAACTTTTAGATAGCGGCTATACTGAACCAATTTCCTATGAACCTTTTTCACCGGTGGTCCAAAAACAATCTGTTTCCGAACTTAAGAAAAACCTTGCAGCGAGTAACAACTTTCTTTTCAGCTGATAGAATCAGGAATAGGTTGTTTTGGATAAAACCTATATAAGATAAGCCATGGAATGCCCTTATTAATGACATGGTTACGATTTATGCTAGCGAAGGGCAATAAAGAAACCAGGAGTTAAGATATGTCTGAAAAATTGAAAATTGGGATCATTGGTGCTGGAAGAATTGCTAAGGTACATGCTAAGAGCCTCTTTTTTCATATACCGGAAGCAGAAGTGAAAATGGTTGCGGATCCCTACCTCTCTGATAGTGCCAGAATTTGGACGAAAGAACTTGGGGTAAAGAAAACCTCTTTGGATTATAGGGATATTATAAATGATCCGGAAATTGATGCTGTACTTGTCTGTTCCTCAACGAACACTCACGCCCAAATTACACGGGAAGCAGCCCAGGCAGGGAAACATATTTTTTGTGAAAAGCCAATAGACCTGGATGAGAAGGAAATAGTAAAGACTTTGGAGATTGTGGAAAAAGCGGGTGTTCAACTTCAGGTTGGATTTAACAGACGATTTGACCATAATTTCATTGCATTACGGGAAGCTGTAACTGAGAAACTGATCGGTGATCTTCATATGGTCAAGGTTACATCCCGGGATCCGGGACCTCCCCCCATTGATTACGTGAAGGTTTCCGGCGGAATGTTTATGGATATGACTATCCATGATTTTGACATGGTTCGGTATTTATCAGGGAGTGAGGTGGAATATGTTTTCGCCAGCGGTGCGGTGCTTGTTGATGAGGAGATAGGAAAGGCCGGGGATATTGATACAGCTGTGATCACCATGGAAATGAAAAACGGTTCAATAGCTGTTATTGATAATTCTCGTAAAGCAACCTACGGATATGACCAGAGGGCAGAAGTTTTCGGCTCCCTTGGGGCTGCTGCATCAGGAAATGATACACTTCATACAGCCGTGTTAAGTACAGAAAATGGAATTACAGGCCAAAAACCGCTCAACTTTTTTCTTGATAGATATGTGCAGGCATTTGCGGAGGAGATGAAGTCTTTTGTTCATGCCCTCAATAATAATAATCCTGTTCCTGTCACCGGGATGGATGGACTTATTCCAGTCCTTGTCGCTAAGGCAGCATTAAGATCATTGGTTTCCGGGAAAAAAGAGAAGGTTATATATACTTAAACCAGTGGTTAGGGGGTTTTCCTGCACTGGAAGAGTTAGAATGTTACGAATCCTCCATACTATGTTAACCCCCGGCTGTCAGCTTGGGGTTAACTTTTTTCTGCACAGCTGCAGGTTATTCAAAGAGATTTAAGTTTATTTTATTTACAAGGGGGAGCCTTTTGAGGTACAATAGAGCAAACGTTTGTCCTTAAATGGAGAGATTTATGAAAACAAACCTGGCAATCGCCCCCTGTTCGTGGGGTGTTGAGGATGCATCGAACAAAAACAATCCTTCCTGGATGACAGTATTGGATGAGGCTTCTAAAGGAGGGTTCAGGGGGATAGAACTCGGCCCATATGGATACTTACCTCAGGATCCTGTTATGCTAAAGGATGAATTAGACTCCAGAGGCCTGACCCTTGTTGCCGGCACACTGTATGATGACCTGCTGAGCAGCAGTAATGTAAGCGATCTTCTGGAAAAAACACATACCACCTGCAGGCTTCTGTCATCGATAATTGAAGTGGGACAGAAAGCCTGTCTTGTTATAATTGATAAGGTGAAAAATGAGAGAAACCATACGGCTGGACAATCGGAAAAAGCCCTGCGGCTTGGCCCGGAGGATTGGGCTGTTATGATGAATCATATACAAATCATAGCTCAGATTGCGGATGGGGAATATGGTATAAGACCGGTTGTACACCCTCATGCGGGTGGGTTTATTGAGTTTGATGATGAAATTGAGCACTATCTGCAGGATATTCCGGATGAAAAAGCAGGTTTGTGTCTAGATACCGGGCATTTGTATTATGCCGGGGATGATCCTGCACAAAGCATACGTAAGTATTTCCAAAGGCTTGATTATCTTCACTTCAAGGATATTAACAAGGATAGGTATCATAAGGCCATTTATAAGAACCAGGGTTTTTTTGATGCCTGCCTGGATGGTGTAATGTGCTCAATAGGAAGAGGATGCGTGGATTATCGGACAATTAAGGAATCTCTGAATCAACTTGGGTATCAGGGCTGGATAACAATCGAACAGGAACGTGATCCGCTGGATTCAGCTGGTGTTTTTCAGGATATTACGGAAAGTCTGGATTTTCTTATACGCAAGGGATTTGAGAAATAGGATTCAGGTGTACGGTTGGGAATGTGAAAAAAATTAAAAAAAGAGCAAACGTTTGGTCTTTTTTCTTGACAAAATGAAAAACTAGATTATAAATGATATAGGCGCTATTACATAAAGTTGAATGGTAATGCTTTAGGAGGAGTTTATGTTTAATGAAGAATTCAGACTTAACCAACCCTTGAAATGGGGTATGGTTGGGGGCGGACGGGGAAGCCAGATTGGATATATACATCGGTCAGCTGCTGCAAGAGATAGGTTATTCACACTTAAAGCAGGTGCTTTTGATATAAATTATGAACGATGTATTGAGTTTGGAAAGAATATAGGAGTTGATGAGAGTCGTTGCTATCCTGATTATCGGGTGATGTTTCAAAAAGAGTCGGAACGTCCGGATGGCATTCAGGTAGTATCAATTGCAACTCCCAATAAGTTTCATTATGAAATGACAAAAGCCGCTCTGGAATCAGGACTGCATGTTGTGTGTGAAAAGCCCTTGACGTTTACGGCAGAAGAAGCAGAAGAGTTGAAGTCAATTGCAGAAAAAAACAATCGTGTAGTCGGTGTAACCTATGGATATTCCGGTCACCAGATGATTCACCAGGCACGAAATATGATTAAAAATGGTGAGCTTGGGGAGATCCGAATCATTAATATGCAGTTTGCGCATGGATGGCATTCTGAAGCAGTCGAGTTGAATGATATGGGTACAAAGTGGCGGGTTACCCCTGAGATGGCAGGACCTTCCTATGTACTGGGAGATGTAGGGACGCATGCATATTATCTTGCCGAGGTGATGGTTCCCGGATTGAAAATAAAGAATCTTATGTGTATGAGGCAAAGTTTTGTTCCATCCCGCGCTCCGCTGGAAGACAATGCATTTGTCCTTATGAACTTTGAAAACGGAGCAGTCGGCAATCTTTGGGCTAGTTGTGTGAATGCCGGATCAACGCATGATGAAAAAATTCGTGTAGTAGGATCAAAAGCAAGTATTGAGTGGTGTGATGAGCATCCGAATCAGCTGCTTTACCAGATACAGGGAGAGCCGAAACGTATACTTGATCGGGGTCATGGCTATAACTATAACGATGATCCTGCGGTAGGTATTAATCGAATTGGAGCAGGCCATGCCGTTGGTTTGTTTGAATCCTGGGCAAATATATATCACCGCTTTGCGTTGGTTATGGATAGTGCAGAGCGGGGAAGCGATGAATATAAAAACGACTATTGGTATCCGGATATTAATGCCGGGATTGAAGGTGTCCGCCTGATTGAGCGCTGTGTGGAGTCTGCGGACCTGGGGTCTGTCTGGGTAGATTTCTAGACAGAGACAATGTGCAATTTTATGTAGATCATAAGTATCAAGAGGAAAAAAATGGATATAGCAGCAAAAGGGAAAGGGCCTGTTTTTACTGATCCCAATCCAGACAATGCAAGAGCATTTTTCAGAAATAAAAATAGAAAGATGGTCCGCAAGCTTATGTCGTTAAAAGCAGCTGTTAGCCAGTTTGTCCAGGATGGCGATTACCTTGTTATCGGTGGATTTGGTGCTAACAGAACCCCATTGGCAGCTTGTCATGAAATAGTGAGGCAGGGAAAGAAAAACTTAGGATTTGCCGGGCATACGTCTACCCATGATATGCAGGTACTCTCTTCGGGAGAGGTTTTTGACCGGGTTGATGTTGCCTATATTGTTGGGCTGGAAGCACGGGGTCTCTCTTCCTGCAGCAGGAAGTATATGCAAAGCGGTAAAGTCCAAATTTGTGAAGATACCAATTATGGACTGGCTTTGAGACTTAAAGCTGCCGCAATGGGACTCTCCTACATGCCGGCCCGAAATGTGATGGGAACAGATACATTTAAGTATGGCTGCGGTATTATTACCAAATGCCCATTCACCGGAATTCCGTTGGTTCTCAAACCAGCAATTTATCCTGATATTGCATTTCTGCATGTACATGAAGCAGATGTTTACGGAAATTGCCGGTTTAAGGGTATATCTGCAGCCGATATTGATACAGCTAATGCAGCAAAGAAACTGGTTATTACTGCAGAACGGCTAATAACAAATGATGAAATACGGAACAACCCGGATGTTGTCCAGATACCCTATTACCTTGTTGATGCTGTTTGTGAAGTTCCCGGAGGAGCTTATCCCGGAAACATGCCGGGAGAATACTTTTCTGATGAGGAGCACTTGAGGGAGTGGCTGCAGGCGGAAAAAGACCCTGAAAAGTTTAGCGCATTTCTCAAAAAAAATATTTATGACTGCACCTGTCACCAGGATTATATAAATGTGAATGGCGGGGCTGAAAAAATGAGACAGCTTCGGCAGCAGGAATTAATGGTGGGAGAAGATACATGAGTACTGAATACAATACCATGGAACTGATGATCTGTGTTGCCGCCCGTGAACTGGTTGACGGATCCAGCTGCGGAGTAGGTACCGGGGCGCCTTGTGCAGCAGCTATGCTTGCACAAAAATTGTATGCACCTCATTTAGTAATTCTATTCGAGGCAGGGGGAATCAGCCCGCTGCTTTCGGAAATGCCTATCTCTGTAGGAGACAGCCGTACAACACACAAAGCAGTCAAGGCCGGCAGCATGAACGATATTATGGATGCATGCTGCAGGGGTATGGTGGATTACACCTTTCTGGGTGGTGCCCAGATAGATATGTATGGCAATATCAACTCAACAATGATTGGGGATGATCATGCAAAACCAAAAGTACGATTTCCCGGTAGCGGAGGAGCCAATGATTTTGCCTCTTTATGCTGGCGGACAATGGTTATAACCCCGCAGGATTCCCGGAGATTTGTCGAGAAGCTGGATTTTCTTACATCACCCGGTTTTCTCACAGGCGGAGACAGCAGGGAAAAAAGCGGGCTCCCATTGGGAACAGGACCGTATAAGATTATAACGAATATGGCAGTAATGGGGTTTGAGCAGGAATCAAAACGTATGCAGGTGTTATCCCTGAATCCAGGGTATACCCGGAAGGATGTGCAGGATAACTGCGGATTTGAGCTGCTCTGGTGCGATAATTTGAAAGATACAGCTCCTCCAACTGAAGAAGAATTACGAACCCTTCGGAAAGAGGTTGATCCCTATCGGTATGTTATAGGCAGGGGTTAAGTATGGAACGAGTTTATATTGTATCAGCAGCCAGAACCCCTATTGGTAAATTTTTGGGCGGCTTAAGCTCTGTCTCAGCTGTTGAGCTGGGGAGAATATGCTCAAAAGCAGTTTTTAAACGGGCGGGAATTGATCCCGCATCTGTGGATGAAGCCATAATCGGTTGTGTGCTTGCTTCAGGGCTGGGCCAGAACGTAGCACGTCAGATAGCCATACATGCAGGTATGGCGGAAACAAGCGGGGCTATGACGCTTAATAAGGTTTGCGGTTCCGGGCTTAGGTCAGTGTCCCTGGCTGCCCAGATAATCAAGGCCGGCGATGGATCTCTTTTGCTTGCCGGGGGAACTGAAAATATGAGTCAGGCTCCCTATCTGCTGCACAAAATGAGAACTGGAAATGCAATGGGGTCTGTACAGGCAGTAGATTCCATGATCCAGGATGGATTATGGGACGCGTTCAATGATTATCATATGGGAATAACTGCTGAGAATATTGCTGAAAAATACACTATTACCAGAGAAGAGCAGGATTTTTTTGCTGCTGAAAGTCAGAAAAAAGCATTTACAGCACAGCAAGAGGGCTTTTTTGTTGATGAGATTGTACCTGTTAAAATTCCCCAGCGTAAGGGGAAGCCCATTGTTTTTGATTCAGATGAATACTTACGGCCGGGAACTTCCATTGAGACACTTTCAAAGCTGCGGCCGGCTTTCAAAAAAGAGGGTACAGTTACTGCAGGTAATTCATCCGGTATTAATGACGGGGCAGCCATGCTTCTTATTGCCGGGGAAGAGGCAGTTAAGAAATATGGACTGACACCTGAAGCTGAGATTGTTTCTTACGGTTCAGGCGGGGTGGATCCGGCCTTTATGGGGCTTGGCCCAGTACCATCAGTGCAGAAAGCTCTTAGGCTTGCAGGTATGTCGCTCTCTGATATGGACTTTGTCGAGTTAAATGAGGCTTTTGCCGCCCAATCACTGGCTGTGCTTCGGGATCTCAATGTTGATAGGGAAAAAGTAAATATTCACGGAGGGGCTATTGCTCTTGGGCATCCCATAGGTGCTTCAGGAGCACGTATATTAATTACTCTCCTGAATATCCTCAAGCAGAATAGGGCAAAAAAAGGTCTGGCTTCTCTCTGTATTGGCGGAGGGCAGGGCGAGACCGTAATTATTGAAAGACTATAAATGAAGCAAGAAGGAGAAGGAAATATGAAAACGATAAAATTAACCACCGCACAGGCTTTAGTGAAATTCCTTGATAATCAATACGTTGAAATGGATGGAGTAGAGAATAAGTTTATTGAAGGCGTATTTGGGATTTTTGGTCATGGTTGTGTGGCCGGTATTGGGGAAGCTCTACAGGAACCGAATCATTCACTGAAATTCTATCAGGGTCATTCTGAACAGGGAATGGGTCACGCTGCAATAGCATTTGCCAAGCAATCAAACAGAAGACGCATAATGGCAGTAACAAGTTCTATCGGTCCGGGGGCCCTGAACATGGTAACCGCTGCAGGAACAGCTACAGTAAACAGGATTCCTGTATTATTCCTGCCGGGTGATAATTTTGCCTGCCGTCAACCTGACCCTGTGCTGCAGCAGGTAGAGAACTCATCTGATTATACAGTCTCAGCCAATGATGCTTTTAAGCCGGTATGCCGGTTTTTTGACCGGGTTAATCGCCCGGACCAGCTTATGCTGGCCTGTATCAATGCTATGAGGGTTCTGACAGACCCGGCTGAAGCTGGTGCAGTTTGCCTGGCAATGCCGCAGGATGTTCAGGGGGAAGCTTATGATTATCCACTAAGCTTTTTTGAGAAAAAGGTGCACCGTATTTCCCGAAGGCCAATGGCTGTCAGTGATGCAGATCAGGCTGCTGATATTGTTATGAAAAGTAAAAAACCCATGATTATCTGCGGAGGTGGTGTGCGGTATTCTGAGGCCGGGGATGAACTGGCCCTCTTTGCAGAGAAATTCGGCATTCCTTTTGGAGAGACACAGGCGGGTAAAGGAACGATTCTCTGGGATCACCCCATGAATATGGGAGGAACCGGTGTGTGCGGAACCCTGGCTGCAAATACAATAGCTCATGAAGCCGACGTTATTATAGCTGTCGGTACAAGATTGAACGATTTTGTAACAGGATCAAAGTGGAACTATCATAATCCTGATGTAAAAATAATCAGCCTGAATGTGAATAATTTTGATGCATATAAAATGAATGCATCACCATTCCTTTGTGATGCCAGAGAGGGGCTTCAGGCTATGGGAAGCCGGTTGACTGAAGCTGCATATTTCACCGATTGGGAGAACCTGCCTCAGGAAATATTTGCCGAGTGGAAAAAAGAGAACGATCGGCTCTACAGTACCGATGACAAGGTCGATGGATTTACCCAGACAAAGGTTATGGGATTGCTGAATGAGAAGCTTATACCCGATAATGCAATTATGGTCTCTGCCTCAGGATCACTGCCCTCTGATATGGAGAGGCTTTGGAGAACCAGGACAAGAGATACCTATCATCTGGAATATGGTTTTTCATGCATGGGTTATGAAATAGCAGGTGCTTTGGGAGTTAAAATTGCCGAACCTGAAAGGGAGGTGTTTTGTCTGGTGGGAGACGGCAGCTATTTGATGCTGAATTCGGAAATGTTCAGCAGTATACAGGAAGGGTTGAAAATAAATATAATCCTGATTGATAATAATGGATTTCATTGTATTGATAACTTACAGGCTTCTCAGGGAATTCCCCATTTCGGCTGTGAATTCAGGTTTAGGAACGAAAAGAGCGGTCAGCTGGATGGAGATTACATCCCCGTTGATTATGCAATGTCAGCTAAAGCATTAGGCTTTCAATCCTGGCGTGTAGAAAACAGTGAGGATTTTACTACCGCTGTTGAAGGGGTCTTGAATAGTCCCGTATCCACACTAATCGATTGTAAGACTGAAAGAAAATCCATGACTGATTCCTATAGTACATGGTGGCGGGTGGGTACACCGGAAGTTTCTGAAAAACCGGAAGTTGTAGAAGTTTGGAAAGAGATGAAAAAGAATGCTGCTGAGGCAAAACAATTCTAAAGGAGAGATGAAGATGTTTGATTCAACGAAGGTAAAGCTGGGCATAGCGCCTCTTACATGGACTAACGATGATATTCCCGAACTGGGTGGCGATATTCCCTTCGAACAATGTGTCAGTGAAATGGCACTGGCAGGATTTACCGGCTGTGAAGTGGGAAATAAGTTTCCTAAAGATCCAACTGAATTGAAAGCTGCTCTGGAGCTGCGGGGTCTGCAGGTCTGCAATGCCTGGTTCAGTCCTTATCTTACAACCAAATCCTTTGAGGAAAACAAGGCAGCTTTTATAGAGCACTGTACTTTCCTCAATGCTATGGGTGCCGTCGTTGTGGGTGGGGGAGAGCAGGGTCATTCCCCCCAGGGCGATATTACCGCTTCCGTGTGGGGCAAAAAGGCCCAATATACAGAAGATGAATGGAAAAAGTTAACTCGTGGATTGAATGAATTGGGAAAGATTTCCCTTGAAGAGTTTGGTATTCAGTTTTGCTACCATCACCACATGGGTACGGGTGTCCAGACTATGAAAGAGACAGACAGACTTTTGCATGAGACAAAACCTGAGTATGTAGCGCTGAATTATGATTCAGGTCATTTCTTCTTCTCTTTTGAGGATCCGGTTGCAGCCTTGAAAAAGTATGTAGGCCGAACAAAGCATGTTCACCTGAAAGATGTACGGGCCGGGGAGAGAGAGCGCTGCCGTGATAATGATATGAGCTTTATGAACGCTGTAGGATCCGGCGTGTTTACAGTTCCCGGTGACGGGATCCTGGATTTTCCAACAATCTTTTCTGTGCTTGAAGAGAATAACTATGAAGGCTGGATGGTTGTTGAGGCTGAACAGGATCCTGCAAAAGCACACCCGCTTACCTATGCAAAAATGGCCAGAGATTATATACGGGAACAAACCGGGCTGTAGAAACGTTTTTCTGCGTGCAGGTATAGGAAAATTGTGAATAGAGCATAAAAAATGAGGGCCTGGATAAGCCGTTACCCAGGCCTTTTTCAGGAAAGTGTGTTGCTGGTCAGCCTAAGATATCAGATTCCGTGCCATCTCAACCCATTGAATTACATTTTCCGGATTATTTCCTAATGTATGGTTATCTTTCATAATTATTTCCAAATTATTCTTATCATGGGTAAGTTTCAGGTTGTTTATCAGTTCATCACGAGCAGATTTACTATCTATTTCCGATAAGGATAAAGGAGTAGGGGAAGGTTTTAAGGAGTATATATAATCTTTTTTCAACAGATCGCTCATTTTCTCATGATTTGCCCAGGGAGAAACGGATATCCTTCTTAGATTCCTGACTGCTTTTATTGTCTCAAAACGGGAATCCATTCCTTCACAGCAGCCGTAGCAGGTAAGCCCGAATTTTTCCATTATCTCTTTTTGGTAGGGAAAAATAAATTCAGCAAACATATCCGGGGAAACTCCAACAGTAATCTGGCTCTCTGCCAGACCCCATAAAGTTGAAAGTGCTGCGGGTTCTGTGGAGGGGAGTTCATCTGAATATCCTACACCGCCGGAGCCGACAAACGTATAGTTATTATTCGGGGATAACAGATTGTTTTTTTCCAGAAAATCAAGGCGTTCGATCGTACCCTGTTGAAGCCGTCTCATTAATGCATGTATTCCATCCGGATTATCAAAAAAATCGAACAGCATTGAATCCATTCCTCTGAGTTGTGCAAATTCATCAGTCATTCCGAAAGACCAAAACCAGACTGTCCGGTTTTGAATGGTCAGGTTGTCGCCCATAATCTCATTGGCAATATCCAACAGCTTGTCAGTTGTTGTGTAATCAACGGTAATTTTCGGTGAAAGAATGTCTTTCACTTCATCATACGACTCCATGATGTTGTCAATGTGGTATGCTCCTCCATCCAGCTGGGTTTGGAAACCATGGCTTTTCTCCTCTTTATCACGAATTCTCCAGGGTTTTTCCGTATACACATGGGGAAGATCAAAAATCGGCTCAAAAACATAATCATCTTTCATGCGGTTTCCCCAGAACAACTGTTTTCTCAAAGTCAGTTCCCAGTGGCGTGCTATGTCATTCTTACAGGTGAGGGAAGCTTCAGGTACAATTTCATGCCATCCGTTCTCCGGATCACACAAAATCATTGGGCGTTCCCCTTTGAGTTTATTGTGAAGAGTCCAGAGCCGTTTTTTCTCTGCATTTTCAGGACGCTCAGCAATTTCCCGAACCTGGGCAGAGAGCTTCTTTAAGCAGTTTCTGTCCTCTTTTTCTATGGTGAGATTTGTATAGTTGCAGTCTGTGTAATCAACGCGGACATTTAGGTGTCGGTACATGAATATCTCCTTTAATTGCTACGTGTACGTACACGATATACTATCACAATATTTTGTTAATGCAACAGTTTTTATTATTTTTTTAAAATTAGCAAATTCCGGGATCTGGTATGTTATAATCAGGTCGGGGAAGGCCACAGAACTCTGAAAGGATATATGTTTGAAAAAAGTGACAGTTAAAGATATTGCCAGAATCAGCGGATTTTCTATTGGAAGCGTTGATCGGGCAATTCATAACAGGCCGGGAATTAATTCCGTGACACGTGAGAAAATTCTTGGATTGTGTGAAGAGCAGGGCTTTAGGATAAATCGTTTTGCCCAATCTCTTTCCCGCAAGAGCTACAGGCTGGTTGCCGTTATTCCGGATAAAGGGGATGAGTTTTACCATGTTGTGGAGCAGGGTTTACTTCAGGCGGCAGAAGAGCTGTCAGATCTAAATGTATCTCTAAAGATTACCAAAACAAAAACCTTGGGGTATAAAGAAGAAAATCTCTTGTTAAAGCAATATCTTGAGGAGGGGTATAGCGGAATAGCTGTCTGTGCGGGACACATGACACGGCTTAACCCTATGATTAATAAAGTTGTTTCTGCCGGTATTCCGGTAGTGACCATGGCAACAGATGCTCCGGACAGTAAACGTACGGCAACGGTAGCGGTCCCGCCCCGGAAGACCGGGGCTGTTGCAGGAGCATATATGGGGCGTTTTATTCATACTCCCGGTACTGTTTGTGTGTTATCTGGTAGTAATGAGGTAATGGATCACCGTTATAAAGCAGAAGGTTTTCTGAATGAAATTAAACGATCCTGGCCTCATCTTACCGTTGGAGAAGTTATTGAAACCCATGAAGATCCGAAACGTCTTGCAGCTGCTGTTGAGACTGCCTGGAATCGATACCCGGATTTAAAAGGTTTGTATTTGGTTACTTATGGCGGGCATTTCTGTGGTCAGAAATTGGAGGAAATGGGTATTCAGGATAAAGTGACATTTATCTCAACTGATATTTACCGTCGGTTATGGCCGTTCCTGGAGCGTGGAACAGTTGATATGCTTGTTCATCAGAACCCATTCCGACAGGGGTTTCAGGCCGTGCATCTTTTGTTTGATTCTCTTACCGGGAAAGATCCGGATCTGGTCCGGCAGCGGGTATTCCCGGAATTTATCATACGGGAAAATCTGGAATTCTACACAACACCAGAACACCGGGAAGACTAAAGGACGTGGTAGAAGGAATCAACAGCCAGAACCGCAGCGCCTTTGAGGGTGTTAGCCGATTTTTCTTCGTTAAACAGGAGAGTGGTTTTTTGAGAGAGCCTGGGTAATGAGAGTCTCTTGACGTGAATGTTGATTTCTGACTCCAGGTAGCGGCAGCCGGTAGAAAAATCACCTTCGATAAGAATAATCTCGGGATCAAAAAACATAATAATATTTGATATTGCGAGAGAAAACCACTGGATAATGTCATCGAGAAGTAACCGTGCAAACACATCTTCCCGGTCAGCAGCAGCAAAAATAGCAGCAAGGTCTATCGGATGATCCAGGTTGCCCAGAAGTGAGGAAGCATGCTGCCCTACCTGGTTCTCTGCCCGGTCAATAAGCCGTTCACAGGAGATCTGCTGTTCAAAACAGCCATGACTCCCGCAGGCACAGGGTTCTGTATCAAGGGGATTCAGACAGATATGCCCAATCTCACCTGAGAGAAAATGATTTCCCGGAAATATTTTTCCTCCCAGCAGGATTCCTGAGGCAACACCGAGCCATCCGGCATCAATAAGCACCACAGATTCATGATTCTTTGCCGGACCGAGCTTGCTTTCCCCAAAGGCCTTGAAACGAATCCAGTTGTCAATATAAATAGGGCAGTCAAGTTCCAGAGTCGTTGCCACCTGCTCATGTAAATTATTAAAGGTCCCCCAGGAGGGGAAATGGGTTGAGTGAAGACAGACTCCTGTATTGGAATCAACATTACCGTGAACGGCAACCATACAGGCCAGGACAGCAGTGCCGTCCGGTATAGCGGAGCTGTTTGTCTCCATAAGGGTTTTCATCTTGCGTGCAATTTCCGGAAATTTCTCATTACGCGGCATGGGGAGAGAATCTTCAATCAGGCTGTTATAGCTAAGGTCAGAGAGTCGGAAGTGTACCTGATCATATTCAATATAGAAGGTGAGTATCAATTTATTTTGGGTGTTGAACCGGTAGACTGCGGGTTTTTTTCCGCCTTCATCGGTCGAGTCCCCTTTGCCGGCCTCAATGATTATCCCGTCCTCGAGGAGGCTCTCATTAATCTTCATCACTGTTGTACGGCTTAAGTTTATGGTATGGGCAATGGAGGAGACCGAAAGGAGGTCTTTTTCCCGATACAATTCGAGGATAAGCTTCCTGTTTTGCGAGCGGATGTTTTTGGGTTTTTTTCCCAGATTGCTGCGGGGCGTGGTCATGGTAAAAATAGTAAGTTGAATAGAGTGAAAAGTCAAGGATATAAAGTAATGAAACAAAGTAAAGAAATAAAGTTGACAAACCAAAAATCTGTGCTA
>JABMQR010000368.1 GCA_013202335.1 Bacteroidota bacterium | reverse complement strand
GATCCCTGGATAGGCAGAACGGTTATACCGTGTTTTTCAAGGGTATCATTTGATACCACATTTCGCCGATACGTGACAACCACCCCTGGAGCTATAGCCAAAGTATTTGCACTGTCATTCCACTGCTCTCTGGCTGCGGTGATTCTGTCACCTCCTCCTGTTTGAATTAAATCCACAGCAGGCAGCTTAAGAACTCGCTCCAATGCCGCTTTAAGACCTTTTTCCGGTCTGACATTCAGAGTACGTTCTTTTCCCATAGATATGGTAAAGACCTTTAATGCTGTTTCAACTCCCGGATAAATGGTGAATTTATCATGATCCACCATGGTAAAAACCGTATCAAGATGCATGTAGGCGCGGGTAAATGGAATCTGTATTACAAGAATATTTTTGAATCCAGAGCTTTCGCCTTCGGAATCCGGATTGGATGTTAAGACCTGTTTTGCAAGCTCCTCTATTGCCCATGCCTCTGTCCTTGCACTGCACCCAACAGCCAAAGTATTTGCATCGAGCACCAAAATATCCCCACCTTCAATACTGCTTCCCTCAGCATATCCTTCCATGACAGTAGCGGTAGAACCATCATCGGTACTGAATATAGGATGATACCGCATTATGACCGAAAGAAGCAGACTCTCTCTTTTTCTTGCCTCTGTCTGCATGGTGTTGACAGAGCATCTGTTTCCAATAACCGATCCAGGATCGCGGGTGAAATAGAGATTAGGAAGCGGATTGATATAAAATGGGTACTCATCCCTGATATAGTATGAGAGATCACGCCTGCCTGTTGGCTGATTTAGGGCAATTTCATCTTTTTTTGTTCCGGCAATAAGATGCCGGGAGAGTGACAAATCATCCATTCCAAAGAGATTTTCCCGCAGAGTTTCACACAAATCAAGATCAGGAATCCCTGCAGTCCGGACTGTTTTTTCTATAAGGGTATTTCTTGCTTCCGAAATTTTTACGGTATCCATGAGCATATCCTCCACATAGAGAACATCACACCCATTCTTCCGCAAGGTTTCTGCAAATGCATTATGCTCTTCACGCATACTGTCAAGAAAAGGAATATCCTCAAACAGCATGGTATCAAGATACTTTGGGGTAAGTGTTTCAAGCTCACTCCCCGGTCTATGCAGAAGAACTCTTTTCAAGGAACCTATCTCTGAATAGACCTGTAATGAACTGCCGGTTTGTTTAATCAAACTTTTCACCTTTTAAAAAAATAATTTTAATCCACTTCCCTTTTTCTTATCATCCTGTTCGGTAAGTTTATCACCGGAAAACTTAGCTATATCAGCCGGACTGCCGGAGACAAGTAAAATCTCATCTTCCTGAATCACATGATCCCCGGAAACGAACTGATGATAGCCGTTTTCCTTTTTCAGCGCAATAATGTTTAAACCTGACTGCCGCCGCAAATCCACATCAACCACAGATTTACCTGCCATTTTTATATGGATTATGACTTCGGCAATAACAAGATCATCCCCTATTGGGAAATATCCAAATACTGCATCAGAAAAAATCATGGGCACCAATCGTTTGGCAGCTTCCCGATTTGGGAAAACCACGGTGTCTGCTCCGATGATATCAAGGATTTCTCCATGCTGTGAAGATTCAGCCTTGGCAACAATTCGTTTTACACCCATCTTCTTCAGGTAGTTCGTGACCAGAATAGAGACCTCAATACTATCACCCAAATCAATAATTGCTGCATCGATTGTTTCAGGAATAAGCCGCTTAATGGTCTCCTCATTCATCGCATCGGCAATAAATGCACTGGTTACCCTATCTTTAATTGCCTCAATTAACTCACGTTTTTTATCTACTACGAGAATTTCACAGTCAAGTTTTGACAACTCATCAAGCATGAACTTACCAAAATTGCTTAGTCCAATAATTGCATATTGTTTCATCAGCCTATTAAAACCTCCTCCTCAGGATACTCTACTTCTTCATTATGTTCCTTAAGCAGAGGTATTGATAATGATATCAGACCTACCCTGCCTGCAAACATAGTACAAATAATAACAAATTTTCCGGCTATCGACAGGGATGATGTGAGTCCGGTAGACAAACCAACCGTCCCGAATGCTGAAAAACTCTCAAAAACGACCGACATAAATCTGGGACCACCGCTCTCAGCACCATTCATCTCAGTCAGGGTTAGAAGAAAAATGGAAATAGTAAGAAGCATTACTGCTTTCCCCATAAACAGCATTGATCTGGTAACTGTCTTCTGAGAAAGCACCCGATCCCCTATCCTGATTCTACCCTGCCAATCTATCTCTTTTAGCAGTGTCAGGAAAACAATTGCAAAAGTTGTGGTTTTTATTCCCCCTGCAATTGAGGCAGGTGAACCGCCAATAAACATAAATGTCATAGTCAAAAATTTAGACGAGCTTTTTAACGTTCCCTGCGAAATGGTATTAAAACCAGCTGTACGGGGTGTAACAGATTGGAAAAGGGCATTTATCAGCTTATTAAAGCCATTCATCTCTTTCAATGCCCCTTTTTGTTCAAGGAGAAAGAAACAAATCGTTCCAAAAACAATCAAAACTGCAGTAGAGATAAGAACCATCCGGGTATGCAGTGAGTACCGTTTTTTCTTCTTCCGGGTTACAAGGATAATATCATTAAAGATCAAAAATCCCAGTCCGCCGGAGATAACCAGAAGCATAATGACAATAAGTACAAAGGGATCAGATGAATACCCTTCCAGACTGGTAGGGAACAGTGAGAATCCTGCATTACAAAAAGCTGAAACCGAATGAAACAGTGCCGTAAAAAAAGATGCATCCGGTACCGTTGCCCTGAATCTAAGCCAAAGAAGCAGTGTTCCGGCCAGCTCCAGGGTAACCGTCATGACCAGTATATTTCTCAAGATATGTTGGGCTTGAAACTCTATTGATTCGAGATAGTATTTTCGGACTGTCTGGAGATTCCGTAATGATACTTTTCTATTCTTTACGGAGACAAAAAACATGGTCGTAAAGGTGAGAATGCCCAACCCGCCAAATTGTATAAGTAAAAGGATTACTACCTTACCAAACAGGGAGTAAAGAGCTGTGTCGACTGTTATAAGCCCTGTAACACAAACTGCAGAGACTGCGGTAAAGAAGGAATCAAGAAACCCCAGCCTATCCGGCCCATTCCATGCAGCCGGCAGGAACAGCAGTAAAGTTCCGAGACTTATCAGTGCAAGAAAATAGGAAAACAGGGCAACTCGTTCTGAAGTACTTTGTCGTTTCATTCTGATCATTCTGAGAAAACTCTATTACAAATGGGGTGGTAATGCAATAGCTGGAAACTATCAACCTTTCTACCCTTTTCTCACAATTACTACCCTTTATTCCCAGGTAAAGGTAAAAACAGATATAACAGTGCAGACAATGGTAAATCCAGTCAATATTAAAATCTCAGGTATAAACCCTCTTAACGGCAAACCGAATGAAACTCCTTTCATGAGTTCCACCCCATGAGTCAGCGGAAGGAGTTTTGTATAAATAACCATCTTTTCCGGAAACATTTCACTGGGAAACGTACTTCCTGACAGGAAGATCATAGGAAAATAGAGGATATTAGCTATCAGGTTTGCCGATTTCTCTGATTTTGCCAATGATGCAACAAGAAATCCGATTGAAAAGAGACTGAGTGTTGTCAGAATGAATGTGAGAATAAATAGAAAGACATTCCCATCCATGTTGTAGTTAAACAATACTTTGGCGATTCCCAAAACAAGAAAAACTGAGACTATAAGCAGAATAAGGCTTCCGAACAGCTGCCCTCCCAGAATCATCCAGGGAGAGAGCGGTGTGGCTTTGTACCTTTTTAGGATCTTTCTCTGACGGTATTGACCAATTGATATCGGTAGATTCATCAACCCAATGACACAAATACTGATACTGAGATAGCCGGGAAGCATCGTATCCAAAGCTCCACGGTTATTAAAGAATTGCGCCGGATCATTTCCGTAAATGGAACCAAAAAGAATAACCATCATGGGGGGGAATATGAGTGTGAAAAATAGTGTCACAAAACTTCTCAGGAGCAGGCGAAATTCAACTAAACTAACTTTGATAAACAGTCTCATTTTACGGCCCCCTGCATGGTGTCTGAATTTTCGACTTCTACCCCATCAGCATTGATCCCGGTAAGATGGAGATATGCATCATCCAGATTTGGAGTTCGCATATTCAGCGTGTGTATATGGATTTTCCGCTCATCCAGATTTCGTATCACAGCGAGCAGGCTCGTATCCGGAGAGGTGCGAATCTCGATTGAATCCTGCAGTTTTTGAACATCCCTGACTCCCGGCATCTCTTTTAGAAAATCAAGATTTTCATGATCCGTGGTGATAGTTATATGATGATCCAGATTACAGGAATCTATCAGCTCACGCGGACTGCCCAGAGCTGTAAGCTCTCCCCTTCGCATCAAACCGACCCTGTTACACAACGTTTCAGCTTCTTCCATATAGTGAGTGGTCATGAAAATAGTTTTCCCCATCTCCTTCAGTTTCCTGATATAGGCCCACATCTCCCGCCTCGCCTGAGGATCCAGCCCGGTGGTCAGTTCATCAAGAAAGAGTATTTCCGGATCAGGTATAAGGGCCAGTATCACAGTAAGCTTTTGCCGCTGCCCTCCGGAAAGTGAGGAGACATATGCTTTCTCTTTTTCCATAAGTCCAAATTCAGCAAGAAGATCCTTATATGAGAGAGGTTTTGAATACAATGCAGTGAACAATCCACAGAGTTCATGTACTTTTATTCTCTCCTGATAGGCTGATTCCTGAAACTGCACACCAACCCGGGTAAATAACTCTTTCCTGTTCTGGTTAGGATCCATACCGAGAAGTGAAACAGTCCCTGCATCGGTTTTTTTAATACCGAGAATACACTCTATGGTTGTTGTCTTTCCAGCTCCATTATGCCCAAGCAGCCCAAAGACTTCTCCTTTTTCAATGGTAAGAGAGAGGTTTTTTACCGCCTGTACCTGATCATAGGTTTTGGATATATTCCGGATGTTAAGTTCAGACATTAAGCCTCCCTGATAGAGAAAATCTTTAATATAGTATCCCATGTACAGCAGTAACTCAAGAAAAAGTCAAACAAATCTTGTTGATCAGCGATAATGTCATGGTATAAGTCGTCAGGGAAAATGTCACCCTTCTAAAAATCTCACTATACTGGAAGGATGAAAATTGAAATGACAAAACAGGATGCAAGAAAAGTGACCATTGTTG
>JABMQR010000367.1 GCA_013202335.1 Bacteroidota bacterium | reverse complement strand
TATATATTCTTACAAGTGATGATAAAAAGAGACCAATTGACTATTTGCGAGATATTAATCGTTCATTACGATCTTTTCGCACCTTGCCAATTGATATTCTGGTTACACCGTATCATACATTCTATGAACGTGCAAAATTCATCCCAACATTAGAGTATACAGTTTTAAAGGAAGGTCAACGCATATATGGACAATAATTCTCTTATCCATGAATGGTTTCATAGAGCTGAAATGGATATTGCTACAGCTCTATTTATGCAAAAGTATCGCCCTATTCCTATTGAGATAATTTGCTACCACTGCCAACAAGCTGGTGAAAAGATATTAAAAGGTATTCTTGCAGCTTCTGATTCTGAAATACCGAGAACTCATCGTTTAGAAATTGTACTGGATTTAGTTTCTCCCTTTGAGCCTTCATTAGTGAAATTAACTGATGATTGTTTTGAATTATCACCGTATGCTACTATTTCAAGATACCCTTCAAGTATTGATTTAAACGAACAAGATATGGGAATTGCCCTAAATGCTTTAGGGAATATCATTACTGCAGTTCAAGATTGCGGATATATCATTCAGCATGATGAATTGGCCAATGACAATTAAATCTGCCAGATATTCCTGTTGCATATCTAGTTAGAATTATTATTCCCTTCTCTATCACAACTGTAAATAATTTACATTCTGGCAGTATGCTCAAAACCCACTTCATATAATATCAGTATATCAGACAATTTAAAGAGCACAAAAAAATCTCATTCCGGCTATACTTCCACCGAAAATGTGTGTTTTTGTGGAATCGATACCTGGTACATATCTTCGGCCAGCCCCAAATCCACTATTTTTATTCCTTTACCCATAAACAACTTACCGCCCCATCCTCCCAGAAAATGTGTACGGCAGTAACTATTAGCTTTTTACAGATCCTGCCGTCATTCCTGCAAGAAAGTATTTTTGACTAAACAAGTATAACAACAGTATCGGAAGACAACCTAACAAACTCATTGCCATCATTTCATTCCATTCATAGGCATGCTGTCCCATGAGCTGCTGTATTCCAATAGGTACAGTTCTCATTTCAGTTGATTTAGTAAGAGTAAGCGCAAAAAGGAATTCATTCCATGTGAGTATAAACGTATAAACTGAAGTTGCTACTATACCCGGTAGCGATATTGGTATCAGAACCTTTCTTAATGCATAAAAACTGCTACCGCCGTCAACCATAACAGCTTCATCAAGTTCTTTTGGTAGTGTATTGAAATAACCAGTCATCATGAGAACTGCATATGGAAGAGTAAATACTAAATAAGTGAGAATGAGTGCAAAATAGGTATCATAAAGACCAAAAATTACCACAAGGCCAAAGTAAGGAATGAGTAGCGTAATCCTTGGAACTGTTTGTGTGCTGATTATTATAAGATTAAAAATCTTCTTACCTCGGAAATTGTATCTGCTGAAGCTATAGCCTGTCAGAATTGCAATCAGCAAAGTGAGAGCTGTAACTGAGATTGATACAAAGTAACTGTTTAAGAAAAAGCGAACTTTCATTGGACTATTGAAAATTGACTGATATGCACTTAACGTGAATATTTTTGGAAATAGTGTAGGAGGAAGAGAGAAAATTTCAGCATTTGATTTTATTGAACTAAAAAGCATCCACACCACAGGAAAGCTGGAATAGAGCATGCCCAAAATCAATCCAATATATACAATAATTCTAGTTGTTAGCCGATTCTTTTTTATTGATGTAGACATAACTAACTACTTGACTTCTGGTGTCTGATATAAAAAAGAGCAACAACCATTGATAAGACCAGTATGATAATGGCACTAGTTGATGCAAGCGAGAATTTATAAGTACTGAATGCCAGTTTATAGGTGTACGTACCAAGTACTTCAGTAGCATAAATGGGTCCACCGCCTGTCGTCATCCAAACTAATGGAAAAACCTGCATAGTCCATATATAGTCAAGCATAGAAATACTGATTATGATTGGCCTTAGCTGCGGAATAGTAATATGCAAAAATTTTTGAAATTCAGTTACTCCATCGATAGTTGCAGCTTCATACAGTTCATTGGGTATACCCTGTAAGCCTGCCAACAGACTTACCATATAGAATGGATATCCAGCCCAGATATTTATAAAAGTAAGTGCATGAAGGGCAACAGCTGATGAAGACAGCCATTCAATATTTGTATCGATAATGTTAAAAAACTGCAAAAAGTAGTTTATTATTCCGCTGGGATTAAGTATCAGTCGCCAAATGATGGCAATAATTGTAGCTGTAAAAACCCATGGAAGAATATACACAACTCTGCTCAAACTTTTAACAATCGTAGGCAGTACCTTAGCATTGAGCAGCATCGCAAAAACCAGGCCAACAAGCAAGTGGAAGATTACACTCATAAAGGTGAAATATAGGGTGTTTCTCAATGAAATCAGAAAAACATCATTGGTAAGAACCGTCTTATAGTTCTCAATTCCTACAAAGACGGGATTTTTATTCATGATGACGTTATCCAGTACTGAATATCTAAGGACGCTTGCCATAGGAATAAGCATGAGTATTGTCAGCAGAATCATTGTTGGGAATATATACACATAGGGTATTATTGTACGTTTTGTTTTATATGACAGGTTTAGTAATGAAGTGTTTTTATTCTTAAATACCATGTTTTTCTCTTCCAATGTTAAAAAAACAGCGCAATCCAGTAAATGATTACGCTGTTTTTTTAACTCATTTTTTACGTCTTAGAATTCAGCAATCCATTTAGATTGAGCCTTTGCAGCAGCCTCTTTAGCTGTCTGCTTACCTTCTAGCATTAACTGTATTTCAATAGCAAACATTCTCATGAGCTCTTCAGCCACAGGTAGTCCAACAAATTCATTCTCAAGATAGCCTGCCTGGAAGATTTCAAACCCTTTTGCAAACATTTCATCTGTTTTCACAAAGTCAGGTTTTGCGTTAACATTACCTGGGAATGCATTTGCAATTGAAACCAGCTTGCTATTCACTTCTTTACTCATCAAGTAGGATACCAACTTCCAAGCCTCTTCCTTATGTTTACTGCTCTCGCTGATACCAATTCCCCATGCAGCATATGGTAGACCTTTCTTGCCTGTATATCCATCAGATGCTGGGAAATCTGATACGGTGAAATTCAAACTCGGGTTTCGTTCACGAATCATATTTATATGAGCTAGGGTATCTACCATCATACCAATTCTTCCATTCACGAACTCTTCAACTTTATCTTGTTCCTGTTTTGCGAACGATCCTGGAGAGATCACGCCATCATCATACATTGCTTTAATAAAATTCAAAGCATCAATTACTTCAGGGTTTGTAAGATCTGGTTTCCCATCTTTCATCATACTAGCGCCAGAAGCCCATACCCATGACATTACATCATTCTGTATACCATTAGGAGACTGCAAAGATAATGGAAGAACCCATCCATACTCATTTTTTGAAGCATTAGTTAATTTCTTTGCAGCTTCAGCAAACTCAGTTCTGTTACTTGGGAGTTTTGCTATTCCAGCTTCTTCCATGAGATCCAAGTTAATAAATATAGGATATACAAATGATGCAACAGGGAACATATAGCTCTTGTTATCTAGCTTAATAATTGCAGCTACCTGATCAGCATCAAAATTTGAAGCAACCATTAAACCATCCATAGGTTCAAGTGCTCCTTGTTTAGCAAGGTCATTAACCCATGCTCCATCCAATCCTACAACATCACTCAAAGTGCCAGTAGCTGCACCAGTAACTATCTGGTCTCTAGTATTTGAATAAGGACCACTAATAAGTTTCACTCGAATATCAGGGTTCTCTGCTTCAAATTCATCCATGATTGCTCGGAATGAGCCATCTGGAAGTTCGGGTGCCCACCACTGAATAAATTCAATAGTTACCGGTTCAACTGTCTTATTCTCTGCTGAACCTTGTGCCCATGCAAATGAAGTGATGAGAACCAGTCCCAAAATCAAAAAAACTGCTTTTTTCATAAATGTCTCCTTTTTATTAATTGTCCATATTCATGCTATGACACAATTTTTATTTTTATGAAATATCTGATAGTAAGCCTACCCCATGCTGTTCGATTTGTCAACTAAATAATTATTATAAATAAACATTTTTTATGTCCATATTGGTATATTATTATCATTGACTAAACCTAATAAACACTGATATGATTGTTCTAAACATAACACATGAAATTTTGTGTTTATTTTTTACATTTTTATGGTTAATAGGAGATTCTTAATGGGGGAACAGATCGTACTTGGACTTGGGAACAACATTGATTATGAGATTGTCTGGGATTCTACGATCTTTTCATCTTTAGTTGATAGGTTTTCGATTGATTCTTCTGAGATAACCACAGGTGCCCCAATTGCTTCAGTTCGTGATCTACTTATATCAATCCTTGGATTTATGAGTAGAGGTGTTGGAGGAGAGCGGTATGTGGAGTCCCTTGAAATCATTGAAGACTTTTCCCGGGTTTTTAATAAGAAAATAACTATAGGCGGCACTTCTGTCCGAGCAGCAATAGCAATGAGGAAGCTTGGGTATACATCAGCCTTGCATCTAGTAACAAATAATCCCAATGTGAGAAAGCTCATACCGCAGGATAGTCCTTATGTTTGCAGCAATGAATTAGAGAGTACTTATCCCCATCTCATTATTCAATTTACTAAGGGAATAAGCATCACAGTTAACGATGCAGTTATCACTACAACACATGCAAACAGAATTATCTATAACACTGATTATGATAATAAGATGATGAAACTTAGTACTGAATATGCGTCTATGATATCAGATGCTCGTCTGTTTCTTATATCAGGATTTAATGCCATGCAGGATCCAACGTTGCTTAAAGAAAGACTTAATAGCTTGCAATCAATAATGAAATCATTACCAGCACGTGCGGTCGTTCTGTATGAAGATGCCTGCTTCCATAATCCAATATTAAGTTTACAGGTTCGGAAAGCACTCATTTCAGTTATTAATGTTTATAGCTTGAATGAAGATGAGATGCAGGAGTATCTAGGAGATTCAATCAATCTGCTCGATCCAAATGCAGTTATGCATGCTTTAAAGAAACTCCATAAGCTGCTCCCAGTGCCAATTTTAATAATTCATACAAAATACTGGGCGCTTGCCTTTGGTAAGGATGCAAATAGATATGCTCCTGCTATTGAAGGAGGAATAACTATGGCAACTACTCGATTTCGTTTTGGGGATAACTTTAATGCTTATAACTATTATCAGACGAGCAAGGGACCTGTCGAAACTAGGGGATATAAGTTCTCAAAAAAAATTGAAGAAATTGGAGACGGCACAGTCTGTTGCCGACCGTCATTTATAGTTAATGAAAAAAATGTAACTACAATTGGTTTAGGAGATGCTTTTGTTGGGGGATTAATCCCTGCATTGGTTCAAATATAAAACAAAGAATTTATAAGGAGTTAAGAATGAGCATTGTAACAAATAAGGAACTGCTTGATCGAGCAAAGGCTGGAAAATACGCAGTCGCAGCATTTAATACGAATAATTTGGAATATATCCAAGCAATTCTAGAAGCTGCAGTTACCTTAGAATCACCGATAATTATTGAGGCGGCTAAAAGCGAAATAGACTATATGGATGGATACGTGTTTGTTGCTATAGTTAAAACGTTAGCAGAAAAACTACCTATACCAGTTAGCATTCATCTTGATCATGGTCCAACTTATGAAGAAGCATTAAGATGTCTCAGATATGGCTTCACCTCAGTTATGTATGATGGCTCTTCGCTTTCGTTCGAAGCAAATATTGAAAATACTAAAAAAGTTGTATTAGCCGCACATGCATGCGGGGTATCGGTTGAGGGTGAGATTGGGGTAATCGGACAGGCTGCTGATGGGCCAGAAGGCAAGAAGAATGAAGGATCAGGGCTCGCAGATCCTGACCAGTGTGAAAAATTTGTTAGAGAAACTGGCGTAGACTGTTTTGCAGCTGCAATTGGAAATGCCCATGGCCTCTATACAGAAGAACCCAAACTTCGCTTTGATCTCCTTGCTGAAATAGAAAGTCGAACAAGTATACCTTTAGTTTTACATGGAGGAACAGGTATCCCCCTGAATGATCTCCGAAAAGCGATTACTATGGGTGTAGCTAAGATAAATTTCAGTACCGTTATGAGAAAGGGATGTATTGAAACATTAACTGAAACACTTAATGCAAATCCGGGAGAGTTAGATTTAATGAGACTGCTGACGCCAGCAAAAGAAAAAATGGTAGAAATTGCAAAAGCACATATCAAAATGTGTATGAGTGACGGCAAGGCTTGGTAGAAAATATAATACATTAATTTTTTGGAGGGCATTACACATAAGTTGACTTGACTGTCACTGTAGTACATTATAATACCTATGGCAAAAAAAGATTTTATTGAAGAACGACACAGAAAAATACTTGAGTTTGTGAACAACAAGAAGAGAGCTGAAGTAAATGAGTTAGCGGCCGAATTTGAAGTTACAGAAGCTACTATTCGTAGAGATCTGCTAATTCTTGAGAAAGAAGGACAGATCTATCGTGCTCATGGAGGAGCTTTGCATAGGGAACAACCGTCTTTATGGCAAACAACAACCATGAATGAGCGAATGGTTCTTCATGAAAAAGAGAAAGCAAAAATAGCAAATTTCGTCGCACAACTTGTAAATGATGGTGATAGCATCATGATTGATGGTGGCAGCACTACTATGCTGGTTGCTAAAGAGTTGTGCGATAAAAAGAACCTTCTTGTTGTCACAAATTCACCGGCTATTGGCGAGATGATTGTCGATGCAGGTGATAATAAAGTTGTATTGACTGGTGGTGAATTACTTAAAGAAACTCATTCTATAATTGGTAATGAAACAGAGCGCGCATTAAAACAATATCGTACTGACAAGGCTATTATTGGGGTTTCTGGGTTGCTGGTAGATTCAGGATGCTTCTCAGCCATCCCTCAAGAAGCCGAAATTAAAAGAATTATGTCAACAAATTCAAGTGAAACTATTGTTGTAGCAGATAGTTCGAAATTTGCTACACGTGCATTTTGTCTGGTTTGTGATTTTTCAGGTGTTGATAAGCTAGTAACAGATAAAGGAATAAGCAAATCAGTATTGGATAAACTCAAAGAACAAAATGTTGAAGTTTTTATTGCAAACTAGTGAGGATAGAGTTGTGAAAAGAAGTTTTATCAATAGTAAAATCAAAGAAGCTGAGATTATTTTTTCACAGTATAAGATATCAGCACCTCCGTTTGCTTCATTTTCAATAGAATTGTGGGGAAAAAAAAAAGCAAGAAACTGCACAAATCCGAAAATTTGGGCTTGGGGTGGGATATCACCGATTTTTGCAGTGGCAGCTATAAAACAGAAGGATTGCTTCTTTTCACATTACGGAATGGTATCATTGGTGATCCATCCACAACTGTTTATGCGCAGAAACTCTTATTAGTTGACGAAGATCAAGTAACACCATTTCACTATCATTGGCAAAAAACAGAGGACATTATTAATCAAGCCGGCGGAGTTTTAATGATGCAGCTCTATAAAGCTGCTACTGATAACTCTCTATCGTCAGAATCATTTAAAGCTATCATAGATGGAGAAGAACTGTTGTTACAGGTAGGCGAAATTATTAGTCTAAATCCTGGAAGTTCAATAACGCCTAACCCATTCATCTATCATGTTCTCCGCCAGCTGAAGATTCCTAAATATTTACAAACTTGATAGAATCAGTTACCATCTTTTGACTTTGG
>JABMQR010000366.1 GCA_013202335.1 Bacteroidota bacterium | reverse complement strand
TACATACTCATGTCAAGGTTGCCGGGGATTTCCAATCCCGAGGGACCTCTGACCCCCGGTTACATAAACCTTGGAATTCCTTTAGTCTCACCAATTCGACTCTCAGAATGTTGCATTCTGCTCAGGTAAAAGCATTTGCATTCCCATGTCCGGTATTTCGGGGCCTCCTGTACTCAGGAACTCAACTCACTTCAGCTACTGCTTTCGGCCCACTTGCTCGTTTGCCTACGCTTAAAGTCAGCAGTTACCCACTTTCCTCCAAGACTAACTACCGGGGGACGGCTAAACCCTTACCCTGGCGGACGGCTTCGCTCATACCAGCGAATGGCTTCGCCTTATCGTGGGCTATATGAAAAGCGACCTGATACTCGGTTCAGCAAGTTCCTCCATCTCATCCAGATCAGTAATGATGCGTTCAGCCAAACCTGACTCATCACTCAAATACTCTTCGAACGAGGAGACCACCAGTTCACGCTCCACACCGGTACTGTAAGTCTCAAACAGCCGGTAATAGCGCATAAGCAGCATACTGTAATGTTCACGATGCTTTGATGTTAAAGGAATGAAAAAATTCTGTGGCACTTCCGAGAAGAGCGTGTGTGCCATGGTAATAGGATGATATCAAACAAGGAAATTCAACGCAACTGTTTATCTGTGATCCGCATAATTTACTTAAAACAATTCATGTAGATTAATCTGACGAGAGGTGTATGCGTGCATCGGCCCGAGACCTGTACACCCCGGTCTTGAAAGCCTCCCTTTAAATCCCGCATGCTTTGCGGCACCGTTTTGCCCGCCGTTCAGTAGATTCGTATAGGTCAATGATCGATTAATAATCAAAATACGATATGACAAGAGCATAAAATTTGAGTATACTCTACCCACCAATAAAAAAAGGATTTTTTCATGAATACTACCATCGATAAAACGACAATCACACGAATTGAGGATTTTATCAAAACACTTTCTGTCAATGAACTTGTTTACATGAACAAAATAGTTGTAGAACGTGCAAAAATGCTCAGACAGATAGAAACATTCGAGCCAATGACAAATTTTGTCATTGGTGACCGCGTTCAGTTCAGAGACACCTATGGGACGGTCCTTACAGCCAGAGTGATAAAAATGAATAAGAAAACTATCTCAGTAATCACAAACGATAATCATCAGTGGAATGTAAGCCCCGGAGCATTGACAAGAATTTAAAGTCAGCTTACAGAAGTACTATGGGAACGATGAATTAGCAGTCTTAAAGGATATAGTGAGACGAAGATTGGGGAAAAAGTGTGAATAAATATTTATACAAGAATATTTTAGTAGTAAAAGAAGGAAAACGCATATAGGAACAATAAATCTCTTGTTCGCGAATTGTTGTTTCATCGGGCTGAAATGGCTAGTACTACAACTCAGTTTATGCAAAAGTATCGCCCTATTCCCATAGAAATAATTAGTTGTGTACTTTTTTGCATTATCTACCCGGAAAAGCTCCGAAAAAACTGCTATGTAATAAAACAAACTACTTAATACTCCCGCTCCTTAAAAAGAAAAAACGCCTGTGTTAAATGAACCAGCTACTGCAATCCCGGTATTTTGAATCTTAACACCACTTCCCCGGTTTCACGGTCGATTTCGATCGCTTTTTTTGTATCGCTGTCTACCATATCTTTTCCTGTTGCCATTTGGAAAAGGGCATTTAAAAAGACCATTCCCTGATTCAATACCGATTCGAGCTGCTCTGGTTTGGTAACAGATTCGGCAGAAGAATCAACAACCGGCTCTTCCTCGCCGAACTCTTCGGCAGCTACGTCAATAGCATTATCACTTTCGGATAAGATGTTTGGGTTCAAAAAGTGGGGTGTCTGCTCATCAAGCTCAGGCTGTTCCGTCTTTGTCGGCGGCTCAACAGGCTCTTCACCAAACATAGCCCTGATTTGGTTTACAAACTTAGCCTTATTCTCCTGGCTAAAATCAATCTCATCGATCCCTCCCGACATCACGGCATCAAAGAGTTCCTGCTTCAGGTTGATAGCCGCAAAAACTTTCTCTTCAATCGAGTTTTTGGTTACCAGGTTCACGACATTGATCTTGGGGCTTTTCTGTCCAATCCTGTTGACACGCCCTATTCGCTGATTGAGCCGCGCCGGATTCCATGGGAGTTCAAAGTTAATTACACAATCAGCACTCTGCAGGTTAAGACCAACCCCGCCGGCATCAGAGGAAAGGAATACTTTGCAATCGGGATTGTTATCGAACTCATCAATGAGCTTTTGCCGCTTATTCGTCGGAACTCTTCCGGTTAACTCCACAAAATCTATTCCCATATCTGAGAGAACTTTACCAATCAGATAGGTCATGGTCGTCCATTCTGAAAACAAAACAACCTTGCGCCCATTTTCGACGACCAACTCCCTCAGAATATTTGTAAGTTCAGTCAGTTTGGGAGAGATATTTGTTTGTCTGTCTATGAGATATGTGGAATCGCATACCATCCGCATAGAGAGAAGGATTTTCTGCAGGCGTTTGATATCCATTGGTGTCAGTATTTTTTTGTTGAGTATGACAAACATGCTGGCAAGGTAGCCCTGGTGAATTTCTTCCTGTTCCCTTGTCAGATCCAGATAATAGGTATTCACAATCTCGTCAGGCAAACTATCGAACACTTCCTCCTTCCTGCGACGAATAATCAGGTTTTTTAATTTGTTATGCACTACTTCCAGATTTCGATAGCCGAGGACCTTATTATTACTGCTTTTACTCATATTAAAATGATTAGCCGCGAAAGCCCATAAGGGTGTCAGCAGCGTATGATCTGAAAACTGAACAATCCCATATAC
>JABMQR010000365.1 GCA_013202335.1 Bacteroidota bacterium | reverse complement strand
GAATTGCATAAAAATTTTCAGAGAACACAATTTTATTTTGGGGTTGATCTTATTAAAACGAATTATAAGATTAATGAGAGGGATTATAATGCCTACTCATATAAACAGAGACCACATAAAAATGAGATATACAGCAAAATTTGCTGGGGTTTAGGTCCGTTTACAGGAGCGAAATATTTTATAACACCACATTTTTCCTTGTCCACAGAAATATCCGTTTTGTTTGAAAATTTCAAGGAGGAATACCCCGAGGATAATAGAGAAAGTAAGGGGTCTAAAGTATATATGGGACCGGCAGGGATCCTTTCTGTAAATATACATTTATAAAATTCACTTCAACTTTGGTAAATAATGAAACATAAAAATTTCTCTTTGTTTATCTTATTTGTGATAATTTGTTCACAGACTCTGTTTTCTCAGGAGAATAAGGAAGTTGATTTTTTTAATAACAAACATGAGATTTCAATTTCCGGCATGAATATATTTGATAACGATAATGAAGAAATATATTATTATCCATATCCCTGGATAAATTGGTATGGTTCTTCGTCTATTTACTACCCATATTATAATTATACAATTAATAAGGACAATCGTTTATATGGATTGGCATATAAATATCATATATCAAAACATGCTCTTCGCCTGAATTTCTATTTTAATAATTCATCTGATAAAGAAACCCGTTCGAATAATGATTATCCTGATACTCCCGATATTATAAAATACAATATATCACGTTACAGAATAGGATTTGGATATGAAATGAATAAAAATTTCGTAAGAACAGGAATGTTTATAGGTATCGATTTCTATTATGATTTCAGGAAAGAATTTAGCAAATCAGAGACAGCCTGGAAGGATCGTTACTATGACGATCCGTTGGACAATAACAACTATATTGAAGTAAAGGTTAATAATACGACCAGCAATACAGACAATAAAAACAGTTATGGAATAACCCAGTTAGTTGGAGTTAAATACTTTTTAACTCCATATCTTTCCTTCTCTACAGAAGCCAGATTAATAATTGAAAATTACAGTAGTAATGAGGAATACTGGGATTTTAATGATCATCCTGAATATGGTAGAGATCAAACTGTTGTTTCTGAACACATTGGGTCCTTATCAAAAATTGCTACCGTAGGCACATTTTCAGTAAATATCCATTTTTAAGCGTGATTTGAATAGAAGTGAATACCGGAGTAACCGGGAACCTGTTATTCAATAAAAACGATATTATTAATATTTTCGCCGGAGTTTATTGAATAATGAAAAAAAATAAATACTTTTGCACCTCCTATTGAGAAAAGTATAGTTAGTTAAAAAACAAGAAAATAATGCAATTAACCGCAGAGAAGAAAAAGGAACTCTTCAAGAAATATGGCAGTAATGAGAAGGATACCGGGTCAACAGAGGCTCAGATAGCATTGTTCTCACAACGCATATCCCACCTGACAGATCATCTTAAAAATATGAAGAATGATCATCATACAGAGCGATCATTATTGAAATTAGTAGGTAAAAGAAGACGGTTGCTTGACTATCTTAAAGGAAAAGATATCGAAAAATACCGTGCAATTATTAAAGCACTGAAATTACGGAGGTAGCAAAAGAGGCAATTTCAACATTGCCTTTTTTTATAATACTATCAAAGTGATCCTATTACAGTGACAAAAGAAATAAATATGTATAAAGTAATTGAAAAAACAATTGATCTGGGTGATGGCCGGACAATTTCTATTGAGACAGGCAAACTGGCTAAACAAGCAGATGGTTCTGTTGTTGTTAAAATGGGCAGGACAATGCTTCTTGCCACTGTAGTATCAGCAAAAGAGATAAGGGAGGATGTAGATTTTATGCCTCTTTCTGTTGATTACAAAGAGAAATACGCTTCACTGGGAAGATTCCCGGGCGGGTTTCTGAAAAGAGAAGCCAGACCTTCGGATTATGAAGTGCTTATTGCACGATTAGTGGACAGGGCGTTACGACCATTATTCCCTGATGACTATCATGCCGATACATTTGTAACTATAAACCTTATTTCAGCTGATAAAGATATTTTACCCGATTCGTTAGCCGGACTTGCCGCTTCTGCTGCTCTTAGTGTATCAGATATCCCTTTTGGTGGTCCGATCTCTGAAGTCAGAGTTGGAAGAATTAATGGGAAGTTTAAGATCAATCCGGGCATTTCTGAGCTTGGGGATGCTGATATTGACCTTTTAGTTGGTGCTACCAAAGAAAATATTCTTATGGTTGAGGGTGAAATGGAAGAGATTTCTGAAGCTGAAATGATAGAGGCAATTAAGTTTGCTCATGAAGCTATAAAGGATCAGTGTAAAGTTCAGGAAGAACTGGCTGAAATGGTTGGTGCTACTAAAAAAAGAGAGTATAAACATGAAGAGGGTGATGAGGGACTAAAGGAGAAGGTCTGGAAGGAAACATACGACAAAGTATTTAAAGTTGCAGAAAAGGCAATCACCAACAAACAAGAACGAAGTGAAGCTTTTGAGGCTGTTAAAGAAAAATTTCTGGAACAGTTTACTGATAAAGACGAAATTAATGAATCACTGATTGGGAAATATTTCCATGATGTTGAAAAAGAGGCTATACGTAATCTTATGCTTGATAAGGGGATACGCCTGGATGGGAGAAAAACTGATGAAATTCGTCCTATTTGGAGCGAAGTAGATCCTCTGCTGGCAGCTCATGGTTCTGCTGTTTTTACAAGTGGAGAAACCCAATCGCTTACAACAGTTACGCTGGGTACCAAACT
>JABMQR010000364.1 GCA_013202335.1 Bacteroidota bacterium | reverse complement strand
GTATGATCTACCCAGTAGTCGGCACCGCCGTAGATGTGATGAAAGCCTAAGGTGCCGTCTAAGGGATCTATTTTTGCGATGTATAGGGTATCTACCGGTCCGTCATTATTTTCTCCGCCAATTACATAGAGGTACTGGCCGATTGAGAAGGCTGCGCCGAATGCTCTTCCTTCTGGAAGCGGCAGGGCTGCAGCCCAGGGGCTTATTGCTATCTCCCCATCGGGGTTTATGGTAGTTGCGGCCATGTATACGGTATTTTGTACGTTGCCGTCAGAACCAAAGCCGCCGATTCTATAGAGGTATTTGCCGTGCTGTACGAGCATAGTTCCCGTACCTGTTTCGGGTATGGGCGGGATGGGAAGAAGGGAGCAGGATCCCATAAAGATTCCCAGCAGCAGGAGAATGGACAAGAGTACTCGTTTGATCAGATGTAGAAGTAATCTATTGTTATTCAGCTTTGCACCCATTGACTATTCATCTCCTCCAATCTTCATCTTCCCGTCCCCATCATCATGTTTCCTGTCACCCGCAGTTGCAACGCAACTGCCAAGTTGAGTACTCTCAACCATTCTGCGTGATAGCACAAAGAAGGGTCTAGCCAGCAGGTGGAGAGGGAGGAGCCAGCCGGGTAACGGCAGTTGTGCAATATCAGCAGGGCTCGCTTTAAAGGGGTTCAGGATGATGTTGATTTTTTCCTTTAGGGTTGGAGCCAGGGGAACTGTGTAGTTCCAGGAGAACTGCAGCATTTTCAATATGGGCGGCTGAAGCGCTGTAGGTGATTGAAGCATATTCAATGCAATCGCGGTCTGTTTTTGTATCTGGTGCTGATACTGTGCGGTGAGTTCTTCATAGGCTGATGGGATAGGAATCGACAGCAGTGCGGTTACTACTGATATCATGAGTACTGTGTGCTTTTCTATAGTAAGGAGTCGGCTTCCTTCAGCTATTGCGGTATGCAGTGATGGTTCTGGCGTGGTAAGCAGTGCTGCTGCATCAAGCACCCAGTGCAGCTGAGACCAGCCGTGTTTGGTGCCATGGGCAATCATAAAGAGCAGGTGATCGACTTTGCTGACTGCCGGGAATAAGGTTTCTTTATAGGTCAGGGTTTCAGCACGGGAGAAAATATTCTGTATTGTATAATAGTCACACGTTTTACGGTCAGTAAAGAGTTCCCTGTTAAAGAGTTGACTATTAAAAATTTCAGTGTGTATTTCTATGCGATAGGGGTGTGAGGGGTTTTTATAGACAATGTGATGCGGTTTTTGGATATAGGATTTGGGGTGCTCCAGAAAAGCTAGTTGTTTTATTTGGCTTTCAGGATCAGCACGATATCCTAATTGATGCATGATCTGGTCTATGGTAATAAAATTCTGCGTATCTACGATGATGTCGATGTCGGTATACTCCCGAACTATGGGGGATCCATATAGCTGCAGGGATAATATGGGGCCTTTGATGATAAGTGCCGGCAGGTTGGAGAGGGTCAGGGTTTGACAGATTCTTAGTGCTTCTTCCACCATGAAGGTTCTGGATGTTTTTTCCAGGAGTGCGGTTTTCTGTATGTTTACAAGGTTTTTTTGAGCGGCTGCGGCTGCAGCTGGGGTTGGGGTTTGGGTTGGGGGTAGGATCAGTTTTTTTACTGCTGATAACTTTAATGCTGATAAGAGGGTGTTGGTGAGTTTGTGTTTACGTGCCAGCGAGATGAGTTTTTGTATATCCAGGCTCTTTTCATCAACCATCTCCAGCGGCAGGCTGCTGGGGATGCCCCGTTTATCTGCAGCAAGTTGGGTTAATGTTGTAAATTCAAATTCATGTAACATCATGTAACATTTCGTATGTAAAGTTAGAAGGCTCGAGCGGGGCGGACAGGGTAGGCTTCTGAGCGCTCCAGTAACACTTCAGCCTCTTCTCCATCGGTAAAGTCTATGGCCCACGCCCAATAGATGTCATCAGGATAGTCACCTGATACATCTCCACCTGCATACTCTGTTGAGCTCCAGTATTTGGTTTCAGAAAAATTCCAGTCACTTCTGGTGCCGCCGTTAACTATGTTTGTCAGCATGGAGTACAGTTCGTTTTTTGAGGGTACAAACCAATCTGTATAATTGTTAATAGTGTCATTTCTCAGTTCTGTACTGGTATCTCTTCTTGTGTTGCCGGCATCACCTGAGGTTTTCCTTCCTTTGGCTTTTCTTCCAATAGCAGGGGTTGCTGAGGTGAGACCATCCAGTATATCTGTGTTCAACCAGCCCTCTTTAATGTCAGCACGGGTAGATTGTGCTCCTGCTGCTCCCCAATACCAGTCATATTCAGTTAATTCAATGGTGTCATTTAGTAGTGTAACTTTTCCACCTGCTATTTTATGGGTTGTGGTGTCTATTTTAGCCAAATCGTCTGTACTATCCCAGGCTAAGGAGAAATCCTCTGCAGCGGCTTCAAGATAGCGCCAGGATTTCCCCATCTTACTGTCGTTATTGAATGCACCTTTATCATAGAATATCCAGCCGCCGCCGGGGCCGCGATCTCCTATGGAGTAGCCGGATCCTGTGGTGATATCTATGGGTTCTAAACCGAACTGTGATGTTAGTACGGTTCCCTGATAGACAATTTCTCCTGCTGCAGTAAATGCCATGGCATGAAAGTACAATTGATCGGTATATCCTGTTAAATCCAGCGTCATTGATCCGGTAAATCTTTGTACGGTTTCATTCCAGGTAAGTACTGCTGCTCCATCTGTGTCGGAAACACCTGCAGCTGGTATCAGTTCACCGGTTGTTTTAAATGCCCGAATCCAGAGTTTATCTATGCTGGTATGCTCATCAGCCAATGATGCCCGGGTTTCACTTGTTCCACCAACAGAGATGCTGCCGGTGGTGGTTGTGTTACGGTTTGAGGGATTTTCAGTAAATTCACATCCTATCAGGGTTATTCCCATAATTACTATAATAGATAGCAGTACTATTTTTTTCATTTTTAATGTGTCTCCTGTATTAGACAATAAGACTTCCTTCGGTAAATGCCGTCATATCCTCTACGTTTCCCAGCTCATTCAGCTCAGGTTTTTCATAGGGGAGTTTGGTTTTCTGTTTGTGCTGTTCTGTTTCTTTTGGTGTTTCAGTAGTAGGTGTTTTCAAAATGGTTCCTCCGGGGGGCTGAGTATATACATAACTTACCTGCAAAAATAGTAATTTCTTGAAGGGGAGTTGTTTAGGGTGATGATAACTTTTTTCTATGCAGAATTGATAAGATACTAACTAATACATAGTCAATTACTAATACATAGTATACTTGAAATATTATAATAATCAAGATGTTTTTATAAAAAGTTTACTATTGCAGAGTAGATGTACATATTCGAAGAGTTTATAGATGATAAAATAAGGTGTTAGCGTATTATATGTATGTTATACTTTGTTGAGGTAGTTTTCTCAGCAAGATCACAAAGTGCTCTGATCACTCTGTGATCAGAAAAATCTGAAAAAAGCCCTACACGTTGGCTTAGTGAGGGTAGGCATGGTCTGAGGGGGTATATGTACACAGTAGAGAGAAAGACTTACAATATTAGTAATAAAACTCTTTTCTACCAGATTTTCATGAAATACTGGTATTAACAGTAAATGTTATGTATACTTATTCAAGATGTATGCATCTCTCAGGGTGCAGAAGAAAAAAGTAACCTGTTTGATGTATGTGTGTTCTACTTACTAAGGCAAGTTAATATATCTATATTGGTTGCTTTATAGGTTGTTTCTGTGTATAGTATTTTAAGTTCTGATATTAGATGATGGCTGTATCAGGATGTAAATTAGCCAATTTTTACAAATTGGCTACAGCAAATTGGCTGCAGAAGTTTTCAATTTACTGATATGCAAATCGAAAACTTCGGACTAATGAGTGATGTTTTTGGAATATTCCAAAAACTCAAGTACTGGAACCGAAAGCAGCAGGACGATAGCGGGGATTTAACTTTATTCCTGCAGTCTGGAATGCTGATGCTTGTGCAGCCTGTTTCGGCGGCGTGTGGGCATACTCAGGCCTCTTAATGCGTAGCCCGAATGTAGATCATCTGATAGAGGATTTGTGTTCGGGTAAGGGAGAAGGTCTGTGTACGTACTTGCGATTGCAGTGACGATTTCGGTTGGGGTTTATTAAAGTGAGGCAATTTCAAAAATCTAAAATTAAATCTATGACTTAATTCGATTTTTGAGTTTGCCTTCTGAAGTTTTTGGATATAATAGTTAATATGGTGTAATACAATAAATTAACTGAATCCAAAAACTTCTGATTAATAGGTAGCTCTTTGCAAAATGGACTAAAACCTTCGGTTTTTGTCTCATAATTTTGAAAGAGCCTCAAGTTAAACAAAAAGTCTTAAGGGTCTGTTGTATGAATGTAAATGCTAAACATATAAGTAATTGTTTGGACGATAACACAATAAAGATGGCTTTGGTATATACCGGTTCCTATGTAAATGATAGGGCGGGGTATGCCAAAGCCTTTTTTTTGCTTCAGATGGGTAAATTTGTGAGTACCCTTGTGGGTACACTTGCGATTACACACAGGAGTATTCAAATGAATACTCCAAAGATTAGTACTCTAATCCATAGTACTCTAATCAGAGGTCATGAAGTATGAAATATTTAATAAAACGGTTGTCACGCCATGCTCTGTTAATGTTCATTGATTTTGTGCTGCTGCTTGGTTCCTGGGAGCTTGCGTTCTATGTGAACGGTTCTCATTTTTATATCTATGGTAATTCTATTTCAGCTCTTTTAATTCTTGCTATTATTATATTTCAGGTGCTAATGTTCTGGGCGGTGAAGCTCTATCGTATCTCCCTGCGGTCTGTCTCCCTTGAGCTGGTCTACAAGGGCGGGCTTGCCATGGTAATTGGTAACCTGTTTGCGCTGCTGGTAGTCTTTACCCAGTTTGATGCATTCAATGCTCTTCAACTGCTGATTCCCTATTGGGCGATCAGTTTGCTGACAGTTTTTTCCTACCGTATTATCTGGCGGATGACGCACGGGTATAATATTACTCTGACGAATCATGTTATGCTCTCCCGGACGCTGATATATGGAGCCGGAGAGGTGGGAGAGCAGCTGCTTCGTCTCTACCGTAAGGATAGGCTGGAGTATAAGGTTATAGGGTTAATTGATGATAACCAGCTTAAGCACTCCACGCTGGTGCATGGGCTGCCGGTTTTGGGTACGGTGCTGCAGTTGGAAGAGATTGTAAAGCATGAGAATATTAAGACAATAATCATTGCTACGATTAAGATAGCACAGGATAATTTAGATAAGGTTCTGGATGTTTCTGCCCGATTGGATCTTGATGTTAAGATTATACCAAGTCTGTTTGAGGTTGATAACTATAGCCGTTCTATTACCGATATTCGTGATATTAAGGTAGAGGACCTGCTGGGACGTGATCCGGTGGTGATAGAGCGGGAGCCGATTCTGGAACTGGTTCGGGATAAGACGATTCTGGTTACCGGTGCAGGTGGTTCGATAGGGAATGAGATTTCTTCCCAACTGCTCCTTTTTCATCCCAAAAGACTGATAATTCTCGATATTGATGAGACCGAGATTCATGATCTCTCTTTGAGACTGAACAACTATGAGCGGGCATTCTGTGAGTTGATTATTCCGGTTATCTGTGATGTGCGGGATCGTGAGAAGATTAATCAAATAATGAGCACCTATGCTCCTGATATTGTATTCCATGCGGCTGCTTATAAGCATGTTCCACTGATGGAGCATTTTCCGGAAGAGGCATTTCGTACCAATATTATCGGTACCTATAATGTACTCACTGCAGCGGTGGCTGCCGAGACAAAAAAGTGTATTATTATCTCTACCGACAAAGCAGTGAATCCCACCAATGTGATGGGTGCTACCAAACGCATGGCAGAGCAGATTGGTTCTACACTCTCAAACGAAAAGACGGAGATAGTCTCTGTACGGTTTGGGAATGTCCTGGGAAGCAGAGGTTCTATGCTTCCGCTCTTTATGGAGCAGATAAATAAAGGATTACCGGTTACGGTAACCCATAAAGATATTATTCGCTATTTTATGACCATACCCGAGGCTGTATCTCTGGTATTTCTTGCCGGTGCTATTGGTAAAGGCGGGCAGGTTTTGGTTCTTGATATGGGTGAACCGGTGAAGATTTATGATTTTGCCCAGAAGCTGATTAAAAGATTCGGTGACGGCAGATCCCAGGTGAAGATTACAGGATTAAGGCCTGGTGAGAAACTGTATGAGGAGCTGCTGGCAGCTGAGGACAACTCTATTCCTACTGATTACAAGAAGATTTATCTGGCTAAGGTGAATGGGGAAATAGATAAGGGTATAATTGAAGAGGTGGTGAATTCGGATAAAGGGATGAGTCGGGTAGAGGTTGTTGAGGTGTTGAAGAGGTGTGTTGGGGGGTATGGGCCTGAGTAGTTGGGAGAGGGGAAAGTTGGTTAGTAGTAAGTTGGTAAGTAGGAAGGAGAGGGTTTTGGGCGTGCCCTTATGCATGGGTACGACGTGTGTCGTTCCCATGCATAAGGTCGGGCTATGCGGGGGTTCCGTCTTTTTTCATAGTGAACATGCGTAGCTGTTCCCTTTGAATAAAGGACCGCTTCGCGCCCCTGCTATCCCTCACGCGGGGATAAGAAGTTGGAAAGGGGAAAGTTGGTTAGTTGGACAGGGCAGGAAAAGATTCTGTGACTTTTCTATCTTTCCGTCTTCCGGTTTGCGGTCTGCGGTCTGCGGTCTGCTTTCTTTCCCTGACCAACTGACTACTAACCAACTGACTACTAACCAACTGACTACTAACCAACTGACTACTAACCAACTGACTACTTTCCCTGACCCCCAACCCCTAATAATGTACGAAGTAGGTCGATTGCTTAACGGCTTAATCAATAGCCTTAAAGCTTACTATACAGTATTAAATGTGCAATAAAGTATCAAAGTATTGACATTATTGATGCAAATAGTGTAAATATTGTTTGAAGTTGGAGAAAAAATGCCGTATTATAAATATGAGGAGTTTGAGTACGCATGTGGGAATGATATGGATAATGTAATACCAATTAATTCCGTATTAAAGGATGCGAAGGAGACATTTAACCTTTTTCCTAAATCAAACTTGTTAAGTTTTATTTATAATAATGGGTTAGAAGACTTGACTTTTGTAAATACAAAAAGTTGGGAAAAGAACCCAAATCCAAACTTTGATATAAAAGTTGATGCTTATGAGTTTCGATCTTTACATAAGCTTGGTTATATCGCGTTTATGTTCAATGCTAATACTAAGAAATGGATAATCAAGTCCTTTCATTTGTCAGATAATAGAAATATGGCAATGTATTTAGCCTTACAGAAGGCAGGTTTGATTAAACAGGAGAAGAAATAATGAGTGATAAGATATGTCCGGTTTGTGGGGCAAAAGATTTGATACAAAACAAAGAAATACAGATATTAAATGAGCCTTATGGCGGACAAAGACAAATTGAAATAAGTAATTACCGATGTTCTGTTTGTGGTTCAAACGGTGATTTCTTTAATGAAAATGAAGAAATCATATTGTCGAATAGTGAGAAATTAAAAGAATTGTCAATAAAGAATATACTTGAGGACTTTAATAACAATAAAATTAGTATGTCTGCAATTGAAAGAGCATTATCACTACCTCAAAGAACTTTAACAAAATGGAAGAATGGTGTATCGAAACCATCTGCTGCTGGTTTGGCACTGATAAAATATCTGCGAACTTTTCCTTGGCTGCTTGATGTTGCAGAGAATCATTTTGATTACAACAGTTCTCAAAAGATATTTTTAAACTCAGCCACGCAGCTATTTTTAAAATCAATAGATTTTAATACTGAAAATTTTTCGGAAGCTGGTATTATCGCAACGTCACAATCAGCATTTCTGTATATGCAGTTGGATAGACCGGTGGAATATTCGGAGCTTTCCAGTAATGAAGTAAAGACACAATTTGCTTTTATAAATGAGCAAGTACAGATAACAACTTAATAACAGGAGGAGTACAATATGAAATTACAAACATTTATAGTCTGTGACGACATACGAAATGAGATTGGACAAAAGCACTCTTTAATAGGTGTTTATGATGATAGAATTCTTTTCAACGTAACTCCTGATAAAAAGAATACTTGGCCTAAACAAATGAAATTGGGTATTTTCGCCAAAATTAGTTTTGAAGAATTAACGCCTAAATCTTTTTCTTTTAAAATGAAGTATAACGAGAATGATGTTCTTTTGGGAGAAGGATCTGTCAATATTAAAGAATCAGAAAAAAATATGAATAAATTTATTGTAGCAATAGTTAATAATAACTTTTTATTTGATAAACCTGGAAAAATAAAATTTACTTTTATTTTTTTTGATAAAAGCAAGAATAATATAGGTTCTGTGAGCCCTGATTTTGAACTGGAAGTAGAAGAACTTGTTGTAGGCTGAGAGATGTCGAAAATTATATTCCAGAAAGACAAGTATGATCTAGCTAGAAGTTAGGGGTTAGGTGGGGAAGAAAAAGGAGACCGTGAGTCTGGACAAGGGTATCATGCCTGGATCAGAGTATCAGGTCTGGACGAGATTACTCGTCTTGGCAGTTGCTTTGCAACTGCCGGAGACCGAAAACCGGAAGAGAAAAAGACTTGCTTTATAATCTTCCGGTCTCCGGTCTGCGGTCTGCTGTCTGCTTTCTTTCCCTAACCAACTGACCCCTATTCAATTCCTTGATGATGGGTCTCCCCTATGATATATTAAATTATTCTGAACAATATTTTTCAAGGGGAACAGTAGATAAAGATCGTAAGGTTGGGAAGGCTGCTATTTCATAATGTACCCCAACAAGATTCTTTCCCTCAATAGAAGCAGGCAATGCAGGAATGAAAGAGATGGTGGAGAAGCCAATGAAATTTCCATACGGCATATCAGATTTTAAAGAGATAAATACAAAGGGATACTTCTATTGCGATAGGACCGATAAAATCCCTTTGCTTGAAAATACAAAATCCCAGCTTTTTATACGGCCCAGGCGGTTTGGGAAAAGTCTTCTTCTTTCCATGCTGGAAAATTATTATGATGTTGCCAGGGCGGATGAGTTTGATGATATCTTCGGCGGCTTGAAGATAGCTGAAAACCCTACAGAGTTACGGAATTCCTATTACATACTAAGGTGGGATTTCTCTTGTGTAGATACGACAGGTAATGCCAAGGATATAAAGAAATCTTTATATAATCATATAAATGTAAGAATTGATGGCTTTATAAAGTACTATAACCATAAAGGTTATAACTTGCCCTCAGTCACTATAAAGGATGATGATGCCCTTTCTTCTATTGAGTCTCTATTGAGCTCAATCAGGATGACCCCTTACCCTGTCTATCTATTAATAGATGAATACGACAATTTTGCGAACACGGTCATGATGGGTGTGCAGAGCGAAAAAGATCGGTACAACGCACTGGTACATGATGAGGGAGTATTAAGAACACTGTTCAAGGCAATAAAATCCTCAACTTCCGGCTCAATGTTTGACCGTGTTTTTATAACCGGGGTATCCCCCGTTGTGCTGAGTGATATAACAAGCGGCTATAATATTGCCAGTAATATCTATTTTGAGCCTGAGTTTAATGACCTGTGCGGTTTCAGGGAAAACGAGGTACGGAATATTGTTGAAAAGGTTTCATCAGGGTGCGGTTCTTCACTAATTAGCGGGAACAGGGAAAAAACAGAAGAAGCCTTAAGCTTAATGAAAACCTACTATAACGGCTACCTATTCTCCTATGGACTGGAAGAATATGTGTATAACCCTACCTTATGTCTCTATTTTCTGGGGCAGTTCCAAAAGAGATGCAGTTATCCCAGAGAGATGCTGGATAACAATCTTGCAACTGATGAATCCAAGCTTCAGTATATTGCACAAGTACCCAATGGCCGGGATTTGCTTATACAGCTGACACAAAATGCACATGAAGTAGTGGTGTCCAGGATAAGCACACGGTTCGGTATAAGTGAGATGCTGAATGACAGTTCAAAGGACAATACTTTTCTGGTATCATTTCTCTATTTCTTTGGGGTGCTGACTTTGTCGGGTGATAATCCGGAGGGAAAGGTAATCCTGAAAGTCCCGAATCTGGTTATGCAGGGTTTGTATGTTGAAAGAGTGCAGCAGATGCTGTTTCCTGAACCGGGACCCAGAGACGCAGGCAAGCTTGCCGCTGAAAAGGTTTATCAAAAAGGTGATATAGGATTTATCTGTAAATTTGTGGAAACCCGGTATTTTAAAGTCTTTAAAAACCGTGATTACAAATGGACTAATGAGTTAACACTCAAGACTGCATTTTTAACCCTGTTGTACAATGATATTTTGTATATCATGGATTCTGAACCGGAAATAAACAGAAGATATGCAGATTTAACCATGATAATAAGACCGGATAAAAGAGAATTTAAGATATTTGATGTGTTAATTGAGTTTAAATATGTTTCCTTGAAGGAAGCCGGTGTAACAGGGGCACAGGCTGAAAAACTATCCGGGGATGAGTTGTACAATATGCCGCAGATAAAGAGAGCGCTTGCTGATGGAGAGGAACAGGTCGCGGAATACGGCATGAGTCTCGAGAAGAAATACGGTAACCTGCGCCTGAAAAAGTTTGTGGTTGCGGCCCTTGGGTTTGAACGGGTTTGTTGGAGGATAGTTGGGTAGGGGGAAAGTTGGACAGTTGGTTAGTTGGAAAGTTGGTAAGGGAAAAGTTGGTTAGTTGGAAAGTTGGACAGTTGGAAAGGGAAGAGCGAGTAGGAAAAGATTCTGTGCCTTTTTCCTCTTTCTGTCTTCCGGTCTCCGGCCTTTTTTCTATTTCTTCTTCCTAACCCCTTTCCAACTTTCTGCTTACCAACTTTATACTTTCCCAACCCGGAGGTTTTCCTATTTATGCTACCACTTCCAAACTAATCGTATGGCAGAAATCACACGAGTTAGTGCTAAAAATATATGGGATAACCAAAAGTTTTCCCAAAGAAGAGCTCTATGGCTTAACCTCTCAAATTAGAAGAGCAGCAGTAAGTATCCCAAGCAATATTGTTGAAGGGAAAGCAAGGGGTTCTCAGAAAGAATATAAACGTTTTCTGTTAATATCCAGAGGGTCATTAGAAGAAGTTAAATATCAGTTACTACTGTCTAGAGATCTAAATTATATTGATTCAAAAACATATGATGAAATATTTGATATAGCAGATGAAGTCGGAAAGTTACTAAATGGTCTCATGAAGAAAATTGAATAGTAATTAGTTGGTCAGTTGGACAGTTGGACAGGTTGAAGAGAAGAAAAACAGAGAAAAAAAGACTTGCTTTATAATCTTTCTGTCTTCAGCCTCCCTTCTTTTTCCCCCCTGACCAACTGACTACTAACCAACTGACCAACTAATAAAGATTGTTTCGGTTCGTTTTGGTAATGTTCTGAAT
>JABMQR010000363.1 GCA_013202335.1 Bacteroidota bacterium | reverse complement strand
TTGTCAGCCATGGTCATAGCTTCGACCTGGTCATGTGTTACATAAATCATTGTTGCCTGAAGTCTGCTGTGCAGTGATGAAATTTCTGCACGCATCTGTACTCTCAGTTTTGCATCGAGGTTGGAGAGAGGTTCGTCAAAGAGGAAAACTTTTGGTTTTCGTACGATTGCTCTTCCTACTGCAACACGCTGTCTCTGTCCACCGGAGAGTGCTTTAGGTTTTCTGTCAAGCAGTTCTTCAATATCAAGAATTTTTGCTGCTTCACGTACACGCTGATCGATCTCAGCTTTTGGAAATTTCCTGATTTTTAGACCGAACGCCATGTTGTCATAAACGCTCATATGCGGGTAAAGAGCGTAGTTCTGAAATACCATTGCAATATCTCTGTCTTTCGGTGGAACGTCATTTACGACTTTCTCATCAATGTACAGTTCACCGCTTGTGATATCTTCAAGTCCTGCTACCATTCTTAACGTAGTGGACTTCCCGCAACCTGACGGACCTACGAGTACTACAAACTCACGATCCTGGATGTCAATGTTAATGCTGTCTACTGCTTTAACATTGCCGTCATACACCTTTGAAAGGTTTTTCAATTCTACTGTGGCCATGTATAAACCCCCTGTTTATCTTATGTAAATAACGATACTATGAAAACGATCAGGTGTCAATTCATTTTAGTTGAGAGAACGCCCAAAATTGAGAGTATGTTGTGGTTGAAAATAACATTGAGCTGAATGATGGGAGTAATTTTTTCAAGCCGATTTTACCATTGAGAATGGGGCATATAGCTAGTGATTCGGAGATTGGGGGAAATTAGATTAAAATATTTTATTATTCATTTTCTTGAAAGCACATACAGTTTAAGTAATGAAAAAATACTAAAATTTTCGAATAAAATCTTTGCAGATGACATTTTATTCAGTTCTAGTCCCCAATCTATGTTGCACTACCAACATATTATGATACTATCGTGATAATGGAAGCCCCAACCCCCTACTACACATACAAAACCTACCTGACAAAAAAATACGGAACATCCGCCTACCGTATAGGTGTAGACGGAGGATTCTCATGCCCCAACCGAACCCCGGACGGCCTGGGAGGATGCACCTACTGTGATGATACCGGAGCAGTCGCCGTCTACCATCGACAGAAAGAAGCAGCCGAAGCAAGGAAAGCCTACCGTGAAGAATCACCAGGGGTTGAAGTAATCAGCTATTATCAGAATCAAACACTCTCAGAGCGAAAAGAATACATAAAAAATCAGATAGAGAAAGCGGGAAAATTCCTTGGCAGCCGGTATCGTGCTGAACTGTTTCTGCTCTATTTTCAGGCCTTTTCCGGAACCTATGATGAACCGGCAGTATTGCGCGAACTCTATGATTATGCCCTGAATCTCATGGAATTTAAGGAATTAATCGTATCAACCAGACCAGACTGCCTGGATACTGAAAAAATCAGCCTGTTATCATCCTATAGAGAAAGAGTGGAAGACGTCTGGGTAGAGCTGGGACTGCAGACCAGCATAAACAACACTCTGGATCGAATTAACCGGGGTCATACCGCAGAACAGTTTGTGGAAACATTCCATCTCCTGAGAAAAAGCGGAATAAAAATATCAGTCCATTTAATTCTCGGTTTGCCTGGAGAAAGCTATGAAGAAATTTCCAGGACAGCCGAACTAATCACAGAACTGCATCCGGAAGCAGTGAAAATTCATAACCTGCATATACCTGATAATACACAAATGCTCACAGAATACTCTCAGGGAGAATTATTAGTCCCATCAACAGCAAGGCACCTATCCTATACAGCCTATTTACTGGAAAGAGTACCTGGAGATATAATTATCCAACGGCTCACCTGTGACACACCCAGTCATCGGCTTGCCGCACCAAGACTGTTTAAAAAGAAAGGGGCGTTCATCTCGCAGCTGGGGAAAATGATGCGCACAAACAACCTGCATCAGGGGAGATGCCTTGAGGAACGTGTAGACACATGAAGAGGAACAGACTAACCATAGCGGAAATCATCTTATGGATTGCTGTATCAATCACCATAATAGTACTCTCTCTGGTCTCAGGATCCAAATTACAAGTAACTGCAGGGATGAGTGATAAGATCCTGCATCTTGTGGCATATATTGTCCTGGGGTTTTTATCATTTGCAGCAGTACGGAGTCTGAACCTTCCCGGATCCCGGAATATACTGTTTACCGGATTATGGTCTTTCGGTTATTGTTCAGCTATGGGAGGCTCGCTGGAAATACTGCAGCAGCTTACCGGGAGATTCCCGGATATTGTCGATTTTGCCGCTGACGCCGGGGGAGCGTTTATTGGAATCAGCTTCTCCTGGATCGCGTTGCGGTTATATCAATTGTTTATAAAAAAGCAGAAAGAGGATTAGCACATGGAAAAAAAACAGCAGTACATTGGAGCAATTGATCAGGGAACCACCAGTACCCGTTTTATACTTTTTAACAAAAACGGTGTACTAATTGCGTCTCATCAACTTGAACACAAACAAATTTTCCCGAAGCCCGGCCGGGTTGAACATGACCCCATGGAAATTTGGGATAATACCGTGGTGGTAATCCAAAAAACCCTTGAGAAATCCGGGATTGCTGCTGACGAAATATCTGGAATTGGCATCACAAATCAGCGCGAGACAGTCGTAGCCTGGGATCCGAAAACAGGAAAACACTACTATAATGCAATCGTATGGCAGGACCTGCGGGGAAAACCCTTTATTGATGGACTCATTGCAGAGCAGGGAATAGACGGCCTGCGTGAAAAGACCGGACTAACCCTCAGCCCCTATTTTGCAGGATCTAAAATACGCTGGATGCTTGATAACGTTGAAGGCTTACGCAGAAAAGCCTCTGAAGGTAAAGTTATGTTCGGTACAATGGACACCTGGCTTATCTGGAATCTTACCGGGGGAACTTCCGGCGGTATCTGCATAACCGATTTTACCAATGCATCACGCTATCAGCTCATGGATCTGGCAAAACTCTGCTGGGATAAAGAGCTGCTTGATCTATACGAAATCCCAGAAAATTCCCTGCCTGAAATAAAACCCTCAATGGGAATAATTTATGGATATACGGATACGACTATTCTAGCTGGGGGCAGCGTACCGTTGTGCGGTATTCTGGGAGACCAGCAGTCTGCACTGTTTGGGCAGGCCTGTTTTTCGGAAGGAATGGCAAAGAATACCTATGGGACAGGATGCTTTCTGCTGGTAAATACCGGAGAGAAACTCTGTCAGTCCACTCAGGGACTCCTGACCACCGCAGCTTATCATAAAGCAGGGGAAATCCCCAAATATGCCCTTGAAGGATCAATAGCCGTTGCCGGTTCACTGGTGCAGTGGGTGAGGGATAATCTGGGACTGGTAAAAACAGCACCGGAACTGGATGTACTTGCTGAATCAGTTGAAGATAATGGCGGAGTCTATTTTGTTCCCGCATTTTCCGGACTTTTTGCCCCCTATTGGCGGTCAGATGCCAGAGGGGTAATTGCAGGACTCACCGGTTATGCAAATTCAGGACACATTGCTCGTGCAGTTCTTGAAGCAACGGCCTATCAGGCGTATGATATCTTTGGTGCTGTTGAGAAAGATTCAGGGATTCACCTCAATGAGCTCCGTGTCGACGGAGGACTGACAAACAGCAGACTGCTGATGCAGTTTCAGGCTGATATTCTCAATATCCCGGTTGTCAGACCGGCAGTAAAAGAGACTACTGCGCTTGGAGCAGCATATGCAGCAGGACTTTCCACCGGATACTGGGAGAGTGAGGAAGAGCTGAGCAGGCAATGGCGTGAAGATTTGCGATGGACTCCCGGTATGGGTGAGCAGGAACGAACAGCACTGATACGGGATTGGCATAAAGCAGTAGAGAGAACATTGAATTGGAGTGATTGAAGTTGGAGATTGGCGGTTTCTCAATATTTTATATACTCTATGTTGTCCTGGCGATTGGTTTATCCGTTCAACTGCTTCTGGATAATAAAACACCTCAATCAACATTTGCGTGGATACTGGCTCTTTTTCTCATCCCCTATGCCGGAGCTGTTATATACCTCATGGGCGGATTAAACTGGAGAAGACGAAAACTGGTAAAACTTCGACCTGAAGAGGTTTTTGGGGAGCGAATGAAGGATCTACTGGTGGAACAGGCCATACAAATCCAGAACTCCTATTCACAGATTGGATCTGATATCTCTAAAATATTAACTATTACCATGAAAACGGGTAATGCCATTATTACACAGGATAATAAATTAGAGATTTTTCATACCGGTAAGGATAAATTCGAACGCCTGTTTGAGGATCTCGAAAGTGCAAAAAACTCCATTCATATGGAATATTTTATTTTCCGGAATGATGAAATGGGTAACAGGATTATTGATATTCTGGAGCGGAAAGCGAATGAGGGTTTGGAAGTCCGGTTTTTGGTTGATGGGGCGGGGTCACGACCTGCCTTTACCCGAAAAGGACGGCGCCGGCTTAAAAAAAGCAAGGTGCAGTTCAGGAACTTTCTGGACCCGGCAAATATTATTACTGCATGGCTGATCAACTATAGAATGCACAGAAAAATTGTGGTAATTGATGGGAAAACGGCATACACAGGCGGGATGAATCTTGCTGCCGAATATATAACAGGGCGGCCCAGATTTGACAGCTGGCGCGATACGCACCTGCGTCTTAGCGGCGGGGGAGCAGTTGTGCTGCTTCAGTCAGTATTTATTGCTGATTGGGTCAATAGCGGCGGCATAATTGAAACCTATGGAAAGTATATCGATGGAAATGCCTGTGACAAAAATCCCGACAGACTGTTACCGGTCCAGATACTCTGCAGCGGCCCCGATTCGCATTGGTACTCCATTCATAAACTCTATCTCACGATGATATCAAATGCAGACTCAAAAGTAATGATTCAAAGTCCCTATTTTGTTCCTGATGAAAGTATTGCTGCTGCCATTGAGACTGCCGCCCTAAGTGGTGTGGAAGTCTCTCTCATGATGACAGGGAGAGCGGACAAGTATATACCCTTCTGGGTTGCCCACACCTTTTTTGAGCCGCTGCTTTTGGCCGGGGTAAAAATATATCTCTATGAGGCAGGTTTTTTTCATGTTAAATCGCTTATTATTGATGATATTATGGCGACCGTAGGGAGCTGTAATGTAGATCAAAGAAGTTTTTTTCTTGATTATGAATTAAATACGGTGCTGTATGACCAAAAAACTGCTATGGAATTAACGACACAATTTGAGCGTGATCTTAAGTCCTGCAGACAATTTACTCTGGAAGATTATAAGGCGATTGGAAGATTAAGGAAATTCAGGAATTCTGCTTTTCGTATTGTAGCCCCGCTATTGTGATTTAAAGGGGATAGTTCTATAATCGCAGTACTGGAAAAGTGCATTAATTAAGATATTAAGGGGAGATTTTTAGTATGAAATGGCTGGAAGAAATCTGGTATGTTCGTGATATTATCCGACCTCTGCTGGATATTGGAATCACCTCTGTTATTCTGTATCGTCTGTATATTAATATAGCCAGAACAAGTGCTGTTCAGATTCTCAGGATCATCATTATAACTGGCTGCATATATGCAGCAGCATACATTCTCCAGCTAACCACTTTACTATGGATATTTGATCACATCCTGCTGGCCGTAATAATAATTATTGCAATTATTTATCAACCTGAATTACGAAGGGCTTTTACGAGAACCTGGTCACGGGGCGGCAGACTTTTCCGTTTCGGCAGCCAGACTTCGCAGGAACAGATAGAGACAATTATCAATGCATTAGTAGTGCTGTCGGCTAAAAGACGTGGTGCACTCATAGTTTTTCCAAGGAAACTGGGTATACGTGGTGTAGTTGATACCGGAACGAGACTGAATGCGGATTTGTCCAGTGCACTTATACTCACACTGTATGATCACAACACCCCTCTTCACGATGGAGCAACTATCGTACAGTCGGGTAAAATTATTTCAGCAGGATGCTTTCTTCCATTGAGTGAGCAGGCTGATATTAGAAGAAGTTTTGGTGCCAGACACCGTGCAGCTCTGGGAATGGCTGAAGATACCGATGCGGTTGTTTTGTGCGTTTCTGAAGAGACTGGCTCAATTTCTCTGGCCTATAATGCCAATCTCTATTACGATCTCCAGCCGGAAACAGCGAAAAGGATGATTATTGCACTCCTGAATTATCATGATGTTAATCCTGAGATGATTGAGGAGGTGTCCCATGCCAAAGAATAAATTCATGCAGGGCATGGTATATAACTGGCCGGCGAAAGTATTATCGCTGATAACCGCACTGCTGATCTTCTTTTTAATTCAGATGGTAACCGCCTCAGAACGTTCTTTTTATATTCCGCTTGAAGTGAGAATTCCCGATAATTATATTGTAGAAAATAGTATCCCGGATCAGATAAAGCTGATAATTAAGGGACCCGAAAAAGATATTTACCGTATTATTCCGGAGCAGATTATCGGTTCAGTTGATTTTCTGGATGCAGATTCTGATGGGGTACATATAAGGAACGTTATTATCAATACAGATAGGGTAGTTGGGGATACAGATATGGTCACCTATGAACCCGAACCGGGTTCAGTAAAGCTGTTTCTCAGCCGGATAATAAAAGAGGATAGTCAGTGATTTTAGGGGTTGGAATCGATATTCTAGAAACGCAGAGAATGGCTGTAAAAGCAAAGGATCCCGGATTTCTCAAACGATTTATGCATCCTGATGAGATAGCGTATGCACAGGAGAGTAAAGAGGATCCTGCCATGACCTATGCATCACGTTTTGCTGCCAAGGAGGCTTTTGGAAAAGCACTTGGAATAGGTCTGCGTGGGCTTAAACTTCGTGATATTGCTGTGGATCATGATGCAGCCGGCCGTCCTTTTCTCTCATTATACGGAACAGCTCTTGACGCCTACCGGCAAATCGGCGGATCCTCCACTCATCTCTCACTCTCTCATCAGGACAGTATTGTTGCGGCAGTAGTTATTATTGAAGGAGACTCAAGGGGTGGAGAATGATGGACGTCCGGTAGGACGTAATAGACGTCCGGTAGAACGTAAAATACGGCCTATTCGAAGGATAAAACTGACACTGGCATATGATGGTACGAATTTTTGCGGCTGGCAGATCCAAAAGGAAGAGAGAACTGTTCAGCAGGTGCTGCAGGACGCTTTATCTAAGCTGCACAAACATCCGGTTGCTGTAGTAGGGGCCGGAAGAACTGATTCAGGGGTTCATGCAATGGGTCAGACTGCCCATTTTGATACTTCACTGACATCTATTCCGGCAGAGAAATTTATTCCGGCATTAAACAGTCTCCTTCCCGGAGACGTCCGTATTCGCCGGAGTGTGGAAGCTGCAGATACATTCCATGCAAGATTTCATGCAGTTGAACGTGAATATCGGTACTATATATCTCTCTGGAACGAGAATAACCCCTTTACCCGACCATTCACCTATACAATTAATGCCATGCCCGATATCGGGCTTCTGAACAAATATACGCAAAGTATTGAAGGAACTCACGATTTTACCACCTTTTCTGCTGCAGGCGATTCCAGTGAATCAAAAGTCAGGGCTATCTTTTCAGCCACCTTTTCTCTGGAGAATGGGCAGTTGGTATTCCGTATAACGGGGAGCGCTTTTCTCTGGAGAATGGTGCGGTCACTGGTGGGAACTATGCTGGAATTGGGACAAAAGGATGTGTCACCGGAGAAGATGCAGGAAATTCTGGACGCGAAAGACCGGCAGTATGCCGGAACAACTGCACCTGCAAAGGGATTGTTTTTATATAGGGTAAGGTATGCATAAAGAGGAAGAAAAACTACAGGATGCACTAACAGGTTTGTGGGATATTATGGAATCTGCAGAGTCGGTGCTGATGAATAAACATAACGGTAACCTTGACACTCAGGAAGTGCCGGATTTTTCTGCGGTAATTCAGTCAATCCTTCGGGATACAGGTGCCCTTGAAAAAATTGAGGCTGAATCTGAAATCAAGGTTGATCCCGAGGCTGAGTACGAGGCTGAGTACGAGGCTGAATACGGTCATACAAATTTCAACGACCTTCCTGAGTACGCTGCATCATGCAGAAATCTAGCTGATGTTGCGTGGAAAGTTACTGAATGTACCCTATGTGGATTATGTGAAACAAGAACCCATGCAGTACCTGGAACCGGGGTAATGAACCCGAAAGTAATGGTGATCGGGGAAGCTCCCGGGGCGCAGGAGGATAAGACAGGAGAGCCGTTTGTCGGTCCTGCCGGTAAATATCTTGATACCTGGATGGGAGCGCTAAAACTCTTTAGAGGACGTGACCTGTTTATTGGAAATATTATAAAGTGCAGACCGCCGGAGAACCGGGATCCTCTTCCTGATGAGAAAGAGGCCTGCCTGCCGTACCTGAAGAGACAGATTCAAATAGTTAAACCCAAAACAATACTCTGTGTAGGACGTATAGCAGCTCAAATTCTTACGGGTGATCCGGCAGGAATAGGGCGGCTGCGAACCAAACAGTATAAGTTTGAAGGGATCCCTATGATTGTGACCTATCACCCGAGTGCGGTGCTTCGTAACCCGAAGGATTATCGTAAGCCTGTATGGGAAGATCTTCAGCAGCTGCTGAAATTTATTCGTTAACTCTCTCTGTTGAGGTAGTATTATTGGAATATGCTGATGTGGTGTTTAATGCACCTATGCGACAAACCTATACCTATATCATACCTGAAGGGGTAACCTGTAAAACCGGACAGCGAGTTACTGTTCCCCTGGGGCGAAGAACCGTTACCGGATTTGTGGTACATACAGGAACTACTGCGCCAACGGAATCCTATGTTTTAAAACCCATTTCACGGGTAATTGATAAAGAACCAGTCTTTGCCGGGAGTGAATTAGAGCTGGCTGAATGGATGTCCTCGCTCTATCTCTGCTCACCAGGTGAAGCCTTGTCTGTTATGATACCCGGTGGCCGCAGGGATTCCGCAGTTCCGGCCCTGGTTGCCGATGATGAATTTTCTGAAAAACCGCATGTTCTGACATCACATCAGAAAGATGCTGTGAAGGCAATCTGCAGTGGTGAGAAATCGCTCTACTACCTCTTCGGTGTTACCGGTTCAGGCAAAACAGAGGTTTTTCTCCAGGCAGCCGAATGCACTATTGCAGCAGGAAAATCGGTAATCTATTTAGTTCCGGAAATTACGCTTACCCACCAGCTTTCAGATCAGGTGAAAAACAGATTTGCCGGAAGGGTAGCAGTTCTGCACTCAGCCCTGACTCCCACGCAACGCCTTATGGAGTGGATGCGGATCAGACGGGGTGAGGTTGATATCACCATCGGTGCACGGAGTGCTGTCTTTGCTCCCCTGCAGAATCCCGGACTGATAATAATTGATGAGGAGCACGAAAACTCCTATAAATCCGGCTCGTCGCCAAGGTACCATGCCCGGCAAATAGCATTCCATCGATCATCGATATCCGGGGCAGCACTGGTTATGGGAAGTGCAACTCCCTCTCTGGAAGCCTGGCATCTTATGAAAACCGGACGAATTCAACGACTGGAACTTCCTGAAAGGGTCTCCGGCGGCTCAATGCCGAAAGTTGAAGTTATCGATATGTCATTCGAGGAAGGAGCACTTTCACGAAAACTGCAGCTTGAAATCAGAAGTGTACTGCAGAAAAAGAGACAGGTAATTCTTTTTCTAAACAGACGGGGATTCTCCTACTTTTTTCACTGCAAGACCTGCGGTTATGAGATGACCTGCAGCCGGTGTTCAGTTTCACTTACCTATCATAAAGAGCGGGAAAGAATGGTTTGTCACTATTGCGGGCAATCACGCAGACCTGTCTCTGTCTGTCCTGACTGCGGCTCCCTCGATGTGGGATATTCCGGATTCGGTACTGAGATGATTGAAGCTGAGGTCGCAAAACTGTTTCCTCAGGCACGGGTTGCGCGGCTTGATACTGATGCGGCAAAAAAGAAAGAAGTGGTAAAGAAAACGCTGGATGATTTTAGAAGTGGTGAAATAGATATTCTGTTAGGCACGCAGATGGTTGCAAAGGGACTGAATTTTCCCGGTGTGGATCTTGTCGGAATTGTCCTGGCGGACAGTGCTCTTCACCTCCCTGATTTTCGAGCCCAGGAGCGCACGTTCTCGCTTATTCTGCAGGTTTCCGGACGATCGGGTCGGTTCTCCAATAATGGGAAAGTTGTCGTGCAAACCTATAGACCGGACAATAGTGCAGTCCGGCTGGGGGCGACCGGCGATATTGAGCAGTTTTGTGAGCAGGAACTGGCGATGCGCCGAATGACCAGATTTCCGCCGTATACACGTCTGAGCAGGCTGGTTTTTCGATCTAAAGATAAGAAAAAAGTAGAGCAGATGGCAGATCAGGCCGATAAAATATTATGGCAGGTAATTCAGGAAATCGATTGTCCCCCTGATCAGAAAGCGGAAATATTGGGTCCTGCGGAGTGTCCGCTGGCAAGGATTTCCGGAAACTATCGCTGGCAGATTATTATTCGATCCACCTCACTTCACATACTGCGTCTGGTAACAGCAAGGTTTATGGACAGGGTTAAGCAGGCAAGCGGAACCTTTATAGAGGTAGATATTGATCCGGTGAACCTCCTCTAGAAATCTCCATTCCGACACAAATCAATTGACGAAAAGCCGCCATTTTTAGTAACATACAGGTATGTTAGATATTATTACACTAGGTGATGAATTTCTCCGGGAAAAAACCGAGAGAATTACAAGTTTTGGCCCTGAAATACCTGTTTTAGCAGATGCAATGATCGATACTATGCGGGGAGAGCGGGGATTGGGCTTAGCAGGTCCCCAGGTTGGCGTCTTGAAAAGAATATTTGTTTTGGAGCTGCCGGAAGAAGATTCTCCGAGGGTTTTTATTAATCCGGAAATTTTAGAGACTTCTCACGGGCTCTCTTCCTATGAAGAGGGGTGTCTGAGCATCCCCGGCATGTATTCCGATGTTATCAGACCGACACAGGTAACCGTGCAGGCTCAGGATACAAAGGGTAAACCTTTTACCATCAAAGCGGATGGAATGCTTGCCCGGGTAATTCAGCATGAAAATGACCACCTTCACGGCGTACTCTTCATTGATCGTTTGGATGAGGATCGAAGGGAGAGAATCCTGAAAGCTTATAAGAAAAAAGAGAAATGTAAAAACTGATGAAAATACTTTTTGCCGGAACTCCGGAAATAGCCGTTCCCTCTCTCAGGAAAATCGCCGGGGAGTTTACCGTCTGCGGAGTACTGACAAACCCGGACAGGATACGTACCAGAGGAAAAAAAATCCTTCCTTCACCGGTTAAGGCTGCGGCACAGGAGTTCGATATACCGCTCGTACAGCCGGAGAGGCTTTTTAACAAGGCGCGGGAAGCGGTAGCGGCACTCTCTCCGGATCTTCTGGTAACTTTTGCGTATGGTCGTATATTCGGTCCGAAGTTTCTCTCACTTTTCCCTATGGGCGGAATAAATATACACCCATCCCTTCTGCCGAAGCTGCGGGGAAGTTCTCCCATCCAGTCAGCATTGCTCGGAGGGCTCAGAAAGACGGGTATAACCATTCAGGAAATTGCATTGGAGATGGATTCAGGAAATATACTGATGCAGAAAGAGATTACACTGTTTGGTACAGAGACTACCGAAAGCCTGACTGAAAGTGTCTCTGCGCAAAGTGCTGAGATGCTTTGCACAGTCCTGCATGAGCTGCAAAAAGGAACTACAAACCCCATTGTCCAGGACGAAGCTGAAGCCACTTACTGCGGAAAGATTGAGAAAAATGACAGAAAGATTGACTGGACGAAGGATGCAGAGACGCTCAGTAGTGAAGTACGGGCTTTTATTCCCTGGCCCAAATCGGCTACTACCTTTAAAACTAAAAATCTTATGATAACCTATGCGCTCCCGGTTTCAGAACACCAGCTGCGGGTTGATTCAGATCCTTCTAAAAGACCCGTTCCCGGGACTGTACTGCATGATACATCAAAAGATGGATTAATTGTCGTTTGCGGTCTTGGCGGGCTTCTGGTGACGAAACTGCAGCTGGAGACTAAGAAAGTTATGGACTGGAAGGCTTTCCTCCATGGGAATGCCGATATTCTCGGCTCCGTACTTATATAAACATCATATCGAGTATTTACTTATTAACAGTTGAGATTTATCATGAATTATGAGAATCCGCTTATCACTAATTATTGCCCTGTTACTTATTGTCTCCCTACAACTACCCGCAACTGATTCTAACGCATTTAAAGAATGGCAACCTGATGGACCAGGTGATGTTCCTAAGGTTGCAGTAGTTCTCTCAGGCGGAGTAGCTCTCGGGTTTTCCCATATCGGGGTGCTCAGGGCGATTGAGGCTGCCGGAATTCCGATAGATATGATTGCCGGCACCAGTATGGGTGGATTGGTCGGCGGATTGTACGCAGCGGGTTATTCTCCCAATGATATTGAGAATGTCACTACTGATACTGCCTGGCTGCAGCTGTTTATCGCCCCGGACTCATTTCTTACCTACCTTTCAGGTCCGGTAATTGATGATCATAAAATGTTGATATCGTTTAATTTTGACTCATACGGGATTGGGAAAACACTGGGGATTATTCCTGACCAGCAGATTCTAAACAAGCTGTCAAGATTACTCATACGGGTCTCGGATATTCGGGATTTTGATAATTTGTTGATTCCTTTCAGATGTGTAGCGGCAGACATTCTCAGCGGTGAAGAGCAGATATTTAACAGCGGCAGGTTAGTTGAGTCACTTCGGGCAAGTATGTCCATTCCCGGCCTGTTCTCTCCTTATCCCATAGATGGAAACTATTATATTGACGGCGGTATTGTGAATAATCTTCCCGTAAATGCTGCATTGGAGATGGGTGCTGATTTTGTAATTGTCGTAAATGCTGATTCTGAACTTCCCGATTCAATTTTGGATTTCAGTTCTGTAGTTGATATAATAATTCGTACCGCCAGTGTGGTAATAAATGCAAATGAAGCTGTTCAGGAGAAAATGGCTGATATTCTTATTAAGCCGGATTTTACCGGGCTTGACCAGGCTGCTTTCTGGCGTTATGAGGAGTTTATCGAGCAGGGGAAAATAGCTGCGGAGGAAAACCGGGAGGTGCTTCAGCAGTTTGCCGAGATGATCTCCGCCTACCGCCCTCTTGAATTCAAGGATCCTGACAGAGTGGGTGACTATTTTGACCGCCCGGTTCACTTTGCCACTGATGTAATACAGAGAGCTGGTTCGACCTCCTCATTTCCCATAAGTATGTTCGAACCGCTTTTGGAACAGCCGCTTTCTGATGAAGTGCTTGATCGCCTGGTTCTCCGGGTAAATCAGGTTCATACTTCGGGTTCGTATGAATCCATTGGTTTCGGACTGACCAAGGTACCTAAATCTGACAAGGAATATTATGCTCTTGAGTTGAATCCCGTATACCTCCAGCGTGGAAAACATAGCTTAAATGCCGGTTTCATGTTCAATGGAGCCTACAGTACATCTGCTGAGTCTCCCGGATGGTTAATCTCTCCAGGATTGACTACTTCATTGAAGTTTATTGAGCTGCTGGGAGATAACTCGTATATTGTTGTCGATCTCAATCTTGAGGAATATCTCACCTCTTCCATACGGTTCTTTATGCCGATGAGTTCCGGTATATTTTTTGCTCCTCATATTCGCGGGGGGGAGAGGAGTTATACGAAAATGGTGAATTCTGTAGAGGAGAATAACATCATTTCATTCATCGAAGTGGGTGAGCATACAGGATATAGCGTAAACGATTTTCTGGAAGTAGGGGTTGATGCCAAGGCGAGTTTTCAGTGGCAGCGGAGCGGAATTCCCGGTTCTGAACTGCTCAGTGAAATTGAGATTCTTCCTATCGTCACCCCAAAAATTTCCTGGAACAACTGTCTGCCTTCCCGGTTTGTGCATGATGGGATACGAAGCAGATATCAGATAGCATTCTCTTTTCTGAATCCTGACTCCTGGTATCACCAGATAGTTCTGGATCATAAGCAGTTTATTCCAACAAATCTAAACGGTACCATATTTTATGATATTCTCTATGGATCATATCGCGGGGCTATTGCGGCTCCCTGGACCTGTTTTGATGTGGGTGGATGGGATGGTATTCCCGGATATCTTGCCGAATTCCTTGCCTGTACCGATGCGATGACTGTGGGCGTAGGATATCGTCATCGCATTCCATTTATCTCAGAAGCTATCGGTATGGATACTTACGCAATAGCACAGTTTCGTGCAGGAAACGGGTATGACGGATTTCCGGGATGGGATAATATTTCTATCCGGTTTGGCGGTGCTGCCGGTTTCGGAGTAGATACGATTCTCGGTGAGATGATTATTGGGGTTGGTGTGAATCAGAGCCTTGAGCTGGCCTATTATCTGTTATTTAATTGATGGGAAGATTTTTTACCTGGTATTAATGTATTGATTGAAAGTTCCAAAATAGTTATTATTACTGTGTTCATGCGGCTGTCGTATAACGGTATTACCCGAGCTTCCCAAGCTCGTGACGCGAGTTCGACTCTCGTCAGCCGCTAATATAATTCCTATACCTTTTTCCTGATAATAACCGATACGAAGAACTTTTCCTGAAATTCAGTCAGTGCTCTAATCTGCTCATCTGAAAAAGTAATTCCCTCTGGGGCAACAACCAGTTTGTCATCCTCATCACTTGTTCTTTGGATAACGGCTATGCAGGTTCCTGAGTATGTTTTTACTGGCTCAAATATTCCTAGAATGTAGGCATCAATTGCCTCTCCATCAGGAGCAATCGTGTTTGGAATAAAACCATAATTCACTGGATATTTGAAACCATGTTCAGGATGAGTACTTCCCAATGGTCTGTCTGTTTCTACG
>JABMQR010000362.1 GCA_013202335.1 Bacteroidota bacterium | reverse complement strand
GGCATCGTGTGATAAACAGCCAGGGGAAAATATCTCTCCCGGAAGGTGCCGGATTTGAGGAACAAGCCTCCATGCTTGCCGGAGAAGGGGTTGGACTTAACAGCAACCGGGCTATTGATCTCAATAGATATCAATTTGAGATTCCACATGGTTGAAACTATTGCTCAGGAGGCTTGGAGGCTTTAAATTTCTAATTTTGACAATCTCCACCCTCTTCAAATCTGTGCATAAATAACACATTTTGCAACAATATTTATAATTATTCAAAACATACAGGGAACTACCCATAATACTGTTGCATTTTCACAACAAAAAAGCTATAAATGAGGCAATAATAAAAAACATAAATAAGGACTAAACAGTTTGCACGGATTCCATCCTTTAAAGTCATTTGGTACCAAATCAAAGGAGTCTCTGAGGATATTCAGAGAGAATACGCTGCGCAAAAGAGTACGCTCAGTACTGCGCAAAAAACTGCTGCAACACGGTCCGGCATGCGCTGAGGCTTAGCATAACCATACCCCCGGGATTATTCCGGGGTTTTTTTTATACATGAGAAGTTCTTTCAAAATTCCCAAGCTATAATCTTTGATTTTAGCCTTTGAACAGAACGACCCCGGAATAAGATGTAATACATCTTATTCTTAGAAGTTTGCAATGCAAACTTCGATTAATGAAGTTTTTTGATGATTTATAATTTTTTGATAAAACAAGTTAAGTCATTCGTCAAAAAACTTCTAAACCATGTAATCATGGATCCAGCCAACTTATGAAATTGGCTAACGGAGCACATAATGTCACAGAACACCCTATCTACTATAGATTTTTCTCTAAAGGACGATAAAGAGATAGTGTCAGTCCTAACGGAATATAATATAGGACTTACTGTTCAGGAAGCACGAATGCTGCAGAACAAAATCCTAAAAAGAGCACCTACCCTTTCTGAGCTCATCCTGTTCGGCATAGAGGGATCGGAACACTGCTCATATAAAAGCAGCCGCCCGTACCTAAAGCTGTTCAACACCGAAGGTGCGGATGTCATTCTTGGAGCAAAGGAAGATGCCGGTGTCGTACGGATTGCAAGAGATGCCGCCGGAAAAGGCTATGGCATAGTAATGAGTCACGAATCTCACAATCATCCCAGCCAGCTTGTTCCGTATGAGGGAGCTGCTACCGGAGTCGGTGGAAACGTCCGTGATGTGTGCTGTATGGGGGCTGAGGTTATCGCTGTCGCTGACGATCTCCGTTTTGGGTCTCTCGACAAACCAGCAAACAAATGGATATATGAAGGTGTTGTCTCCGGAGTAGCCGGTTACGGCAACCCGATAGGAGTGCCAAATCTTGGCGGAGGCGTGCAGTTCGACCCTGGATACAATGAAAACTGCCTGGTTACCGTTGTCTCCCTTGGCACAGTGGAAGAGGATGCAATCGTACACTCATTTGCCCCTGAGAATGCCGATGGACATGATATTATTCTTGTCGGCAAACCAACAGACAACAGCGGATTCGGCGGGGCAAGTTTTGCCAGTTTCGAGCTTAATGATGATAAAAAAGAGATGAACAAAGGAGCCGTTCAGGAACCGAACGCCTTTCTCGGCAGGCACATGATTAAAGCCTCTGCTGAACTGTTCAGCATCCTCAAAAAAATGAACGCCATAGACCGCGTTGGATACAAAGACCTTGGTGCCGGAGGAATTGCCTGCGCCAGTGTGGAACTTGCCGATACATCGGGATACGGGGCAATTATTGATATTGATAAAGTTCATACGGCCGGACCGGGATTTGAACCGCATATCATACTCTGTGCTGAAACACAGGAACGTTATATGTGGGTATCCCCTCCGGATCTGACACCGGTAATCCTTAAGCACTATAACGAAACATTTGCACTGCCGGAAATTTCCCGTGGTGCTGCTGCCTCAGTAGTTGGTAAAATAACAGATGCTGTCGATTATATTGTCACCTCAAAAGGCATTGAAATCGTCCACGCACCTGCGTATGAAGTTACCAAAGGATTTCTCTATCATCGTGAAGTCGGTAATTTACCCGCAAAATTCGTCGAGCCCGACATTGCAGAACCAGAGAATTATACAGAAACCCTATTAATGATTCTCAGTCACGAAAATGTGGCTGATAAATCAGTACTATTTGAGAATTATGACAAACAGGTACAGGGAAGAACTCTCATTGATGCCGGTGATGGGGATGCGGGCGTAATGACTCCCTACAATGAACCCCGGTATCCTGCTGAAATCCGGAATATCGGTATAACACTTACTACAGATCAGAATCCCAGACAGAATAAGATCGACCCCTATCAGGGAGCGGTAAACGCTGTTGCAGAAGCATTCTGCAATACTGCAGCCTCAGGTGCACGATCAGTCGCTCTTTCAGATTGTCTCTGCTATGGAAATCCGGAAAAACCGGATCAGATGCGGTTATTTGTCGAAGGCTGTAAAGGAGTAGCTGATGCCTCCTCTGCATTGGGAATACCCGTTATTGCCGGAAACGTCTCTTTGTACAATGAATCAGGGAACGGCTCTATCCCGCCAAGCCCGATGATATCAGTACTGGGGAAACTGGCAAACGCTTCACAAGCCCTCACCTATGCTTTTAAAAGAAGCAATTCTGTACTTCTCCTCATTGGTGAAAGGAGGGATGAGTGCGGCGGAAGTATATACTATGACCTGCATGGAGAGATCGGTAATACCATCCCTACCCCGGATTTAGAAAATTTGAAATCAGCCGGTGAAGCAGTAGCACAGTGTGCGGAACAAAATTTACTGCTGGCCTGTCATGATATTTCAGAGGGTGGAGCTGCTGCTGCACTGGCAGAAATGTCTATCTCCTCAGGACTCGGATTCAGTGCAGAGATACCGGGAGTTCTCAGAGAGGATAAAAAACTCTTCTCAGAATCGTTCGGCTTCATTCTGGAGTGTGCACAGGAACAGGTAATAAGTGTTAAAAAACTCTGTACGCAAAACGGTGTACGCGTAGATACTATCGGTGTAACAAACGATTCACGAAATATATCCATCGGCAGCCGTATATCCTGTTCAGTCGAAAAAGCTGCTGAAGCATGGTACGGCGGGTTGCGGAACAGATTGTAGTCACTGGTTGGCGTGTTGGTGATACGAAAAAAGGAGCTTTATAGATGAGTGTTGATTATACATCGGCCGGTGTGAATATTGAGGCCGGGAACCTTGCAGTAGAGAAAATTAAAGATCTGGCTGCTTCCACCTTCACCCCGCAAGTGTTGACGGGGCTGGGAAGTTTTGGTGCATTTTATGACCTTGGAGAGGTTCTCCGTAACTATAAGCACCCTGTTCTTGTCCAGAGCATCGATGGGGTCGGGACAAAAATAATTGCAGCCGGTCTTGCGGGGAAATACGATTCCATCGGAAGAGACCTGCTCAGTGCCTGCGCAAATGACATTGTAGTTCACGGGGCAAAACCCCTCACCTTCCTGGATTATATTGCAAACGACACACTGGATCCCGATGTTGTCGCAGAAATAGTCAGCGGCATGGCAGCCGGGTGTCGGGAAGAAGGCATCAGCCTAATCGGTGGTGAAACTGCTGAAATGCCGGGAACCTACCTGCCGGGGGAACATGACCTTGTGGGGATAGTAACCGGCGTAGTTGAGAAAGATGCTATTATTAATGGATCCAATGTCCAGCCTGGTGATGTCATCCTTGCTGCTGCCTCAAGCGGACTTCATACCAACGGCTTTTCCCTTGCCCGAAAAGTACTGTTTGAGATAGCAGGACTTACTGTCACTGATATCCTGCCGGGATCCGCCGAAGATGGAGATCCCCGGACAGTGGGCGATGTACTGCTTGAACCTCATATAAATTATACCTCATCTGTTCACGCCCTGCTTAAGACAGGAATCACCGTTAAAAGCATGGCACACATTACCGGTGGAGGGCTTATCGAAAATGTCCCGCGTGTAATGCCAAAAACAACCAATGCAGTCTTTACACCTGGCTCATGGCCGGTTCCCCGGATTTTCAGGGTAATCGAAGAGCTTGGCGGTATCGATCAGTGGGAAATGTACAGAGCCTTCAATATGGGCATCGGGCTGACGGTTACCGTCCCTGCCAATGAGAAAGACAAGGCGCTTGCTGCTATGGGGGAAGCCTTTAATATCCCGGTTTTTGAAATCGGCCGTATTACCGAAGGAACCGGAAAGACTGTTTTAACCGGCATAAGCCGTACACCAGAAGGAGCTGACAGGTGAAAATAGGAATTATAGAGTTCCCGGGGACAAACTGTGAACGGGAAGCAGCTGGTGCCGTAAGAAGAGCCGGCATGACTCCCGTATCATTTAGATGGAACAAAGATCCTCAGGAACTTGAGAAACTTGACGGCTACCTTATAGCCGGTGGATTCAGCTATGAGGACAGAAGCCGATCCGGGATTATTGCAGCCCTCGACCCCCTAATGCCCTGTATAAAACGGGAAATCGAAAAAGGGAAACCTATAATCGGCATCTGCAACGGTGCCCAGATACTACTTGAAACCGGAATGGCTCCCGGATTACCCGAATACCATCTAGGTGCAGCACTTGCAGCAAATAGAAGAGTGAAAAACGGAAATGTACTTGGAACCGGCTTTTATAATGCCTGGGTAAACGTAACTTTTGATAACGCACCGGAAAATTGTGCGTTCACCTCCGCACTTTCTCCCGGTCAGACAATGCATATTCCGGCAGCCCATGCAGAGGGCAGGTTCATCATTCCTGAAACGCTGTTGGAGAAAATGATTGCTCATAATATGACCGTATTCAGGTATACCGATGAGAAGGGAAATATTGATGAAGAGTTCCCGGTAAACCCAAATGGATCGGTATATAATATTGCCGGTATCTGTAATCCTGCAGGGAATGTCCTGGCTCTCATGCCGCACCCAGAGCGAACTGAATCCGGGGATAAAATTTTTACTTCCATGCGGAATTACATCCAAAATCGACAGACCATCGATATCGATATCAACCAGCTTAACCGGAAAGTCCTTACAAATGATGATATACCCGAACCTGCAGCGGAAAATGGAATCAATTATCAGTGCCCTGAAAAAGCTAAGGAAGTTATCGTTGAACTAATTATAACTGACAACGAGGCAGTCTCAGTTGAAAATGCACTGCGTCATCGAAATATTCCGGTATCTATCCGCCGCAGAACACATTGGGAGCTCTCTTTCACTGATACAACGCATACTCCGGCAGAGGCTGCAGATGCAGCAGAACAGGCTGAATCCAGTGGTGAACTTTACAACTCCAACAAGGAGTGTATAGCGACTGACATCAACCAGCCGCTCTCAAGGTCGCTGCTCATACGTGATTTTGCCGGTGATGATACTTTGGGAGAGCATAAAACCCATGCCCTGAAAAGCTGGTTTGGAATTTCAGGTATTGCCCGGGTACAGCACAGTACCCTCTGGACTATCATTCCGGATACCGATACTGCCGAAGAGGCAGAAAACATTTGCAATGCCGCCGAGAAAACCCATATATTTTCAAACCCCTATGCAAACAGGAGATATCTCTATGAATAATAAGTATGATTCCTACCGAAAATTTATTACCGCAGCCGTCAACAGCTGCCTGACAGAAACCAGCCTGCCTCTGCCAAAGAAAGTACGGGGTAAAGTTCGCGACTCATACACCTCAGGCGACCAAATGGTATTTGTCACAACAGATCGACAGAGCGCTTTTGACAGGGTTCTCGCCTCTATTCCTTTTAAAGGACAGGTTCTGAACCTTACCAGTGCATGGTGGTTTGAGCATACCCGTCATATCATCCCCAACCATATGATCAGCATACCCGATCCTAATGTTACTATCGGGAAAAAGTGTGAGGTTTTTCCTATTGAGTTTGTGGTTCGGGGCTATATTACCGGTACAACTGACACCTCTCTCTGGACGCAGTACAACAAAGGAGTAAGAAATTACTGCGGTATCGACTTCCCGGAAGGAATGCAGAAAAACGAAAAGCTCACCAGCAACATCCTTACCCCGACTACAAAAGAGGAGTCACATGATCGTCCCATCTCCCCGGCAGAAATTGTTGAGGAGGGCTGGATGACCAAAGAGGATTGGGAAGCTGCTTCAAAAGCAGCTCTCGACCTGTTTGCATTCGGGCAGCAGGAAGCGGCAAAACGTGGACTGATACTGGTTGATACAAAATATGAGATGGGTAAGGATTCCGACGGCACCATTACCCTTATTGATGAGATTCACACTCCTGATTCCAGCAGATACTGGTTGTCAGAAACCTATAAAGGGCGCCTGGCCGAAGGGAATGAGCCGGAAAACATAGATAAAGAGTTTCTCAGGTTATGGTTCAGGGAAAACTGTGATCCATACAATGACAAAGTACTTCCGGAAGCCCCTATAGAGCTTGTTACCGAACTCTCTCTGCGGTACATAAGACTCTATGAAATGATTACCGGGAATAAGTTTAGTTTCCCATCTCTGGAAGAGCTGAAAATCACGGCTGCAGAGAGACTTGCGGCAAATCTACAACAGGTGAGGTTCTTTCAAACTTAGAAGGATAAAACTGAAAGTTTTATTCCATTTTGCAAAGAACTACCTAATAGTAAGTTTTTTTAATTCATTGATAACTACTTATTATATAAGTAGTTATTAAGTCTTATTAAAAACTTATAATTCAAATTCTTAATTTGAATCTGGCTAATTTCAGCAAAATGAACAAAACCTATGGTTTTGTTTTAAAATTTTTGAAATTGCCTCATATTCTATAAAAAGGCGGTATAGTATGGAAAAAATCGTAATAATAATGGGATCAGAATCAGACGGACCCCATGCAGAAAAAATAACATCAAAACTGGCCGATCTCAATTACCCTGCAGAGATCTTTGTGGCCTCTGCACATAAGCAGCCGCGAAAGGTATTGGAAATTATAGAAAACCATTCCAGAGAGCACGCCCTTGTCTACATAACTATTGCAGGACGGTCAAATGCCCTCTCAGGTTTTGTAGCGGCAAACTGCAAGTTTCCTGTAATCGCCTGTCCACCCTTTGCGGATAAGGTAGATATGATGGTCAACATCCATTCCACACTGCAGATGCCGAGTAATACTCCGGTTCTTACCGTTCTGGATCCGGGAAATGCTGCACTGGCAGCAGTCAGAATTCTCAACCTGACAAAGAGTATGGAGTAACCATGTGCGGAATCGTTGGTATTATATCTGACAAACCTGTAGCCGGGGAGATATACGACAGTCTGATCCAGCTTCAGCATCGCGGACAGGATGCAGCAGGCATTATCACCTGCAACGAACGAATGCATTTTAAGACCGGACAGGGTCTTGTACGTGATATTTTTCAGGACCGTCACATGAAACGGCTGGAAGGAAACATGGGGATTGGACATACCCGCTATCCTACAAGCGGTGGAAAAACCGGTAACGATGAAGTTCAGCCCTTCTGGACCAGTGTACCTAACGGCATTGCATTTGCCCACAACGGGAATATCGTTAACTACGAAGAGCTGCGGAATGATGTTATCAACAACCGAAACAGATACCTGAATACCCATAGTGATTCCGAGATGATCATGCAGCTCTTTGCAGATGTACTGCAGCAATGTCTGGGGAATACTCCTTCCAGTAAAACTACTGACTCAACATTTTTCAATGCGCTCTGTTTTACAGGATCTGAGCTGTTCAGCCTGGTAAAAGGTGCTGTCTCTGCAGTTAGCATAATAAAAGACCGGGGGCTCATTGCCTTCCGGGACCCGCATGGAATACGTCCGTTGGTTATGGGTGAACGCGAGTCGGCAGACAGCAGGATCCCGGGGCGGAAAGAGTATATATTCGCCTCTGAGGATACCATGTTCTATATGCTGGGATTTAAACGGGTCCGGGATGTAATTCCCGGTGAAATGATCTTCATTTCCTACGATGGAGAGATTCAATCCCGGGTGATAACACAAAAATCATTCAACCCCTGCATATTTGAATATGTCTATTTTTCCCGGCCTGATGCAATGATCAACAACATCAGCGTATACAGATCCCGATTGAGAATGGGAGAAAATCTGGGAAAAAAATGGAAACGTAAATTTGGGGATCTTCGCCCGGATGTAATAATTCCAGCCCCGTCTACATCCAACACCATGGCACTTGCTATGGCGCGGGAGTTGGGGGTGAACTACTCTGAGGGGCTGCATAAGAATACCTTTATCGGCAGAACCTTCATTATGCCGAATCAGGAACAGCGTAAACAATCCGTTCGGTACAAACTGGTTCCTCAGGAGCTGGAAATTCGTAATAAAGATGTCATGATTGTTGATGACAGCATCGTCAGGGGCACCACCAGCAAAGAAATTGTTATGATGCTCAAAGAATTCGGTGCAAAAAAGATCTATTTTGCCAGTGCCTGCTCCCCGGTTATCACCCCCTGCTATTATGGTGTTGATATCCCGACAAGTGAGGAGCTGATAGCTTCCACACAATCAGTAGATGAGATTTGCGAATACCTTGGAGCTGATCTTCTCATGTATCAGGAGATTGAAGATCTTATTGAGGCGGTAATGAGGAAGGGAGACCATCACATTGATACACCCTGCTATGCCTGTCTTGGAGGAACCTACATTTATGAAAAGTAATACTTATCAGCATATACTTATTATAGGATCAGGAACCCGTGAACATGCTATTGCAAAAGCCCTTTCTAAATCGGCATCATCGCCAATTATCAGCTGCCTGGGATCCACAGGAAATCCCGGAATTATGACAATCTGCAGGAACACAGGTGGTATGTATCGGAAAGGAAATATAACCTCTCCGGAATCCGTGCTCGCTTTTGCTGAAGAAATTCGGGCTGAGCTGGCAGTAATCGGCCCTGAAGCCCCTCTGGCAGCAGGAGTTCCTGATATACTTCGGACACACAACATCCCGGTACTTGGCCCTGATAAAAATCTTGCCAGAATAGAGACGAGTAAATCCTATGCAAGAGATTTTCTGTATCGGACTCTCCCTGAGTCCTGTCCGGATTTTCGGATTATTTCTGATATATTTGAGGCGGAAATGTTTCTTCTCCAGCTTGGGGATTCGTATGTAATAAAAGCCGATGGATTAACCGGCGGCAAAGGCGTTAAGGTTTCCGGGGATCATCTTACAAATCTGGATGAAGCCATGACCTACTGCAGGAAGCTGTTAAAACCGGAGAACTCCTACATGGTAATAGAGGAGAAACTGTTTGGTGAAGAGTTCTCCCTTATGACTATTACAGATGGAGAGACCTGTATTCACATGCCGGCTGTTCAGGATCATAAACGTGCATATAATGATGACCTCGGACCAAATACCGGTGGGATGGGAAGCTACAGCGACAACGATCACAGTCTGCCGTTCCTCAGTCAGAAAGATATCACAGATGCCCGCCGAATGAATGAGATGGTTGTCGGGGCTCTTGGTAAAGAACACGGCTCACCTTACCGAGGAATTCTGTACGGCGGGTTTATGGCCGTTTCCCAGGGTGTAAAAATTATAGAGTACAATGCCCGGTTCGGAGATCCTGAATCACTTAATCTCCTCACCCTGCTTGAATCAGATGCAGCAGAGCTGTTTGCTGCTGCGGCACAGGGAGAACTGAATAAAACAACTGCCGTTTTCAGCAAAAAAGCCTCAGTATGCAAGTATGCTGTTCCAAAGGGTTACCCGGAGTCAGCAGAAAAAGGCTTTCCTGTTAACATCGCGGAAGTTGATAAAATTGACTCTGCAGAACTCTATCTTGGCTCTGTTGATATACAGGATGATATTCTGATAACCGGAGGTTCCCGGACAGCCGCTGTAGTTGCAGTTGGAAACACTATTGCAGAGGCTGAAGCGCTCGCAGAGAGTGCTGTCTGTGCTATTGAGGGAGATCTTTTTCATCGCAGCGATATTGGAACAGCACCATCACTGGAGAAACGAATCAGTCACATGAAAACGCTCAGGGGACATTCATGACTGCATCCAGCGACAACCGACCGGTTCGTCTGGGCATTCTTGGCTCTACGAAAGGAACTGACATGCAGGCTCTTATCGATGCCGTTGCTGCAAAATCCCTTCCAGCCGAAATTGCAGTAGTGCTCTCCGACAGACCCTGTGCATTTATTCTTGAGAGAGCGGCACAGCATGGAATAGCATCAAGTTTCATCCCAGTATATACCGGACCGAAAGGTATGAGAGAGAAAAAGGAACGAACCAGCTATGACAACGAAATAAGTTCGATACTAAAAAAGTCCGGTGTTGACCTGGTGCTGCTTATTGGTTACATGCGTATACTTTCCGTAAATTTCTGTGAGAGTTGGAAAAACAGAGTAATCAATGTGCATCCATCACTCCTGCCGGATTTTTCCGGCGGCATGGATACTGATGTACATACTGCAGTACTGAATGCAAAGAAGAAGGAAACCGGCTGCACGGTACATCTGGTAACACCGGAACTTGATGCAGGACCGATTATCCTGCAGAAGCGGTGTCCGGTCTATGAAGACGATACACCTGAAACCCTTAAAAAGCGGGTTCAGGAGCTTGAGGGGACGGCGCTTATTGATGTTGTGAGAGATTTCCAGCAAAATGGGTACTTCACAACGATAGAATGAGAGCATGCATCTTATCAGCTGTGGCATCTTATCAGCTGTGGCATCTTATCAGCTGTGGCATCTTATCAGCTGTGGCATCTTATCAGCTGTGGCATCTTGACAGCTGGCAGTTTTCCTGCTGCTTGAAAATAGAGATAATTGATCGGTAGTTCTTTGCAAAACGGAATAAAACTTTCAGTTTGATCCTTCTAATTTTGAAAGAACCTCAACTAAACGCCATAAAAGGGAGTTAATGTGAACAAAAAACCAATTATGATTAAACGGGCACTGATTTCAGTATCCAACAAAGAGGGTTTGGCAGAATTCGCCGCCGGACTGCATCATCTGGGAGTAGAGATTATTTCCACAGGCGGCACCTCACGAGCATTGAATGAGCAGGGTATACCTGTTCGTGATGTCTCTGAACTGACCAAATTTCCAGAAATGATGGACGGCCGGGTCAAGACCCTACACCCCGTTATTCATGGAGGCATACTGGGATTACGTGATGAGCATGCTGAAATTGCTGCAGCTCATGAAATTTCCTGGATCGATCTTGTTGTCTGCAACCTGTATCCATTCGAAGAGACAATTAACAAACCTGAAACCGATCTGGATACTGCAATAGAAAATATTGATATTGGCGGGCCAACCATGATCCGGTCAGCAGCAAAAAATGTCGGATGGGTCGGAATCATTACCAATCCGGCAGAGTATATGTCCATCCTCAGTGAGCTGAAGGAATCCGGAGGCCTTAGCTACAGCACAAGAATGAAACTCTGTGCAGCAGCATTCAGGCATACAGCCCAGTACGATGCACTTATCCAGCAATACCTTACAGAGGAAAAATTTCCGGAAGAGGTAACCTTAACCTATCGTAAGTTCAGCAGCATGCGGTATGGAGAGAATCCTCATCAGGAAGCTGCCGCATACAAGTCTGTTCTGCCCCCTGCTCAGCGTGATGCAATCTCGATCCTTGATGCGGAAATCCTTAACGGTAAACAGCTCTCCTATAACAATATCAACGACGCCTTTGGAACGCTGGAAACGCTGCGGGAATTCATTGAACCTGCCTGTGTCGTGGTTAAACACGCAAACCCCTGCGGTGCAGCGGTAGGAACCAATATTCTTGATGTTACAAAGCGGGCATTTAATGCTGACAGCTTATCAGCATTCGGCGGGATAGTGGCAATCAACAGAACGTGTACAAAAGAGATAGCTGAATTCTTCAGTAAAATATTCTTTGAGATTATGATAGCTCCTGATTACGAACCGGCAGCTCTGGAATTATTACGTAAAAAGAAAAATCTTCGGGTTCTGCAAACCGGGGAAATAATGCCATTGAACTCTACCACAGTCCTTAAAGCTATTGGCGGTGGGATTCTGCTCCAGGACCGGGATGTCTCTGTTATAACTGAACCTTCCCTCAGAATAGTTACCACGAAACAGCCTTCACAGGAAGATATTGCAGATATGCTTTTTGGGTGGAAGGTTCTAAAACATGTAAAATCAAACGGAATATTAACCGCAAAGAATCAGACAACCCTGGGAATTGGTCCCGGCCAGGTATCCCGGGTTGACGCTGTTAAAATTTCCTTAAGAAAATCGGCTGTAACCGCAGGTTCCATTCTCGCCTCAGATGCATTTTTCCCTTTCCGGGACAGTATCGATGCCATCGCCGAATCCGGAATCAGTGCAATTATACAACCGGGTGGATCAGTACGTGACAACGAGGTAATCGAGGCATGTAATGAGCATGGGATTGCTATGGTCTTTACCGGAGTACGGTGCTTCAACCACGGGTAGTGCTTTGTCCGCCTCGTCTCAAAGCATCATTTCTCGATTGACATAACACTAGCAATTTGCGGCCTACACATCAGGCAGTACACTTCGTACTGCCTTTTTTATGCTGGAACATTCCTCTTTCTGAGTATATACGCCACTTTACTCATCAATAGTGTGTTTATCAGTAATGATTTGCCGAATCATGAAAAACTTGCTATAGTATATATACAAATACAGTTTACCACTAACACTGAGAAAACTACCGGTCATTAGTTTTCTGGTACAATATCAGGGATTTGAAATGATAATCGAGTATAAACGATTGTCATTTGCCATTTCAAAACCCATTCGTATTGGTCTTTTAGAGACCAATCCATTCAAGGAAAATCGTTCTATTCATACTTTTTACAGATAAAATACTTTTGTAAAGGTATTAATAATCGATTTTGACAACTTTAGACTAACGGATGAATATATGAACAAAGAGAACAATCGTGGGAAGGAGCTAGTTTCCACTCTGCTGGCAGAGAACCCTAATTATGCTGATATCCTTACCAATCCTGAGCTCAGTGTGCAGGAAGGCATACAGCAGCTTCGTGAGCGCATACTGGCCCAGTTTCAGGAGCATCCCAAAGCCTTTGCCTACTATAACGGCACTGAAGAGGGCGAGAAAGCTTTTTTCAAACTCTCATGGCGTGATTTCTCATTTATCAGAATTCTTGATTACCTTGAACATGAAGGCGAGGAGTTCCCGGATCCTAACAATAGTGATCAACCGGTACTATCCCGACCATTTTCCATACTTCGTGAAGCGGCACTTGGAAATGATACTCTTGGCTCAGAGGATCTCATGGAAGACTTTCTTTATCTTTTACGGCAGGTTAACGGCACTACCCGACCTACTATACCCAGTAGAAAAGATGTGCTTGAGTGGATGGCAAGACATCCAACAGGTCTTGATATTGAAATTGTTAACCGGCGAAGAAAAAACCGGAAACGGATTGTCAAACTATTGATACCCCGGATTAAGAGAGAAATTAAAACAGCAGTACCTAAAAAATCCACCAGCGAAAACTCTGGACATCACCAGAAAAGAAGATTCACAGTCAGTCCTGATATGAGCGACAGAGCAGTCCGTGATAAAATAGAGCATTGGTGGGATAATGATCTGTTTCACCTCCAGCAGGCAGTTAGAACTCCTGAAGACCTGCAGCTGTTTTTGGATAACAGTCTCTCAGAAGAGACAATGCAGATCATGAAAAGTGCTGAGGGCAAAGGAATTCCTTTCTTCGTAACCCCCTATTTCCTGTCGCTCCTGGATACGTTACCAGGCAGTCGGACAGGCTATGCAGATCAGGTTATTCGGGACTATGTCCTCTATTCAAACGAACTGGTCGATGAATTTGGGAAAATACGGGCCTGGGAAAAAGAGGATCTTGTAGAACCGGGAAAACCAAATGAAGCAGGATGGCTTCTTCCTTCCCATAATATCCATCGCCGATATCCCAATGTAGCAATATTTATACCCTCTACTATGGGCCGGGCCTGCGGCGGTTTATGTGCCTACTGTCAGAGAATGTATGACTTTCAAAATGGAAGATTCAACTTTAATTTAGAAAAACTCCGCCCAAATACCAGTTGGGATGCACAGCTGAGCAACCTCATGGAATACTTTGAGAAGGACTCTCAGCTAAAGGATATCCTTATTACCGGCGGTGATGCCATGATGAGTTCAGTCTCATCTTTAGAGAAAATTCTCGATGCCGTGTATGAGATGACTAAGAGAAAAATAGAGGCAAACAAGCTAAAGAAGGATGGGGAGAAATTTGCTGAGATCGTCCGTGTCCGACTGGGAACGAAAATCCCCATCTACCTTCCTCAGCGAATAAATAAACGCCGGGTTGCTGTTCTAAAGAAATTTCGGGAAAAAGCATCTGAACTGGGTATTCGCCAGTTCATCATTCAAACCCACTTCTCCACTGCAATGGAAGTTACACCGGAAGCCGAAAAAGCCGTCGGAAAACTTTTAGCTGCCGGGTGGACAGTTACCAATCAGGAAGTGTTCACTCTCGCTGCTTCCCGAAGGGGTCACTCAGCAAAGCTGCGGCAGGTCCTGAATGATATTGGTGTTCTCCCCTACTATACCTTTACGGTTAAGGGATATTTGGAGAACTCATACTATTTTGCCAATAATTCCCGATCTATCCAGGAGCAAATTGAAGAGAAATCAATCGGCCGGGTGGATCCTAAATATTACAGCAAGATACGAAGTTTCATGAAGACTGCGGAAGAGATGAAGGAACAGATAAATCAGATCAGAAATGCTGAAGGGATCCCTTTCCTGGCAACCGATAGAAATACTATCAACCTGCCTGGTGTGGGGAAAAGCAATATCTATCGGACTATCGGTATTACCGATGACGGCAGGAGAATTCTGGCATTTAGGCAGGATCACAGCAGACCGCATAGTCCCATAATGGATTCTATGGGTGATATAATAATTATTGAGTCTAAATCCATTGCTCAGTATTTACGGCAGTTAGAACAGCTGGGAGAGAACATTGAGGAATATGAGAGCATCTGGGGATACTCAGCCGGATACATTGAACCAAGAATTCCTATATATGAGTACCCGGGGTATCAATTTGCGGTAACAGATAAATTTACCAATCTGGTGCTGCCCGAGACAAATTCAAAATTCAAAGAATTTTGAATTTGTCTTTTGAAGTTTTTGATCATAAATATGTAATATGTTATAATATAAGTAATTATACCCAATCAAAAACTTCTGACCATAGGTCGTTCTTTCAAAATTAATAATTTTGAAAGAACCTCTACTTTTAGTCAGCTTTTTAGCCCATCCACGATAAATTCCATTCGGTTGACCACATTAACCTCACTCATCCCGGAATCCATATCCAGAAAGAGTAAATTCAGAGCTGGGTAGAGAACCTTCATACGCTTTTCCACACCTCGGGCAATTACGTGATTGGCGATACAGCCAAACGGCTGCAGGCATACAACAGTATTGATTCCCTGTTCAGCGAAAGTAGCTATATCACCTGCAAGAAGCCAGGTCTCACCAAACTGATTTATCAGATCCAGCACTCCGGAAGCCTTTGCAGCCATACTGCTTATCGGATGAAAAGGAGTAATATCCCCTTTAAAATCCTTTAATACACCATTTGCCTGAGCAAACAACCGATCCACAAATCCTTCAGCCCTGCTGAGCAGGTGAATTACCGCATACTTAACTTTCTCAATATTATTCTTAGCATTATAGGGAGTTGACATCAGAGGAATAAGAAAAAAATCTATCAGCGGCGGAATCTCCGGCTGAATACCCCTGTCAATCAACCAATCTGTTGTATACAAATTTCCAAATGGATTGAATTTTACATAGATTTCACCGACAATACCTACTTTCGGGGCAACTTTTTGCTCCATTGGCAGATGGTTAAATTCACTAACAGCTCTATTCATAAGCTGCATCATTTTTCTCCTGCCGTTGTGATGGATTAAATCCTTTCCCAGATCAATATATTTTTGAACCAGAATCATGGCTGATCCTTTTTCTATCTCCCGAACTGAAGCAAAGTAGTAGAGTTTTGCCAGGACATCACCAAAAATAAGTCCGTAAAGGGCTGTTAAGGCAAAAGGAAGCGTTCGTACCCGGAACCCCGGCTGTTCATTCAGCGATTTCTTACCCCGGCTGGTGGTTGAGGCTGTAACTACAGGAATATGATCATACCCGGCTTTCAGCAAGGCTCGTTTCAGCAGGGAAACATAGCTTGAGGCCCGGCACTGCCCTCCTGTCTGAGTAAGCCCAACTGCTACCTGGTTAAGATCATACTTCCCGCTTCTCAGCGCTTTCAGTAAATCTCCAATAACGATAGTAGCAGGATAGCAAATGTCATTATTTGAGTAGCGCAGTCCCAGTTCTATGCTTTCCCGGTCTCCTAATGGAAGAACCTCTATCTTATAACCCTGATGGCGGTAAGCGGCAATAATAAAATCAGTATAGAATGGTGAAAACTGAGGAGCAAGAACAGTAAGTCCTTTATCCTTCGGTTTGAAAATCCTGGTTTCGCGCCGGGGGATGCGTTCTCCCTTATGCGTATCCTTTCTCTGTTTAAGTGATTCAATCAGTGAACGCAAACGTAATTTTACAGAACCGGGACTGGTCATCTCATCAATTTTAATTACCGTTGGATTTTTCCCGTACTCATTCATGATCGATTTTACTTCATCAACGGTAAGCGCATCCGGTCCGCAACCGAACGAGTTCATCTGAATAACTTCAACATTTTTCTGTTTTCCTGCCCAATGCGCTGCATGGAATAACCTGTTTGGAAACGACCACTGTGTCAGTACCTGCACATTCGGAAGCCGCTCACGCGCCAGTTTTGGGATTGAATCCTCGGTAATAACATCGAATCCCAGATCACTGATAATTGAAGGAATTTTCATATTTACGAGAGAATCCATATGATACGGCCGGCCCAAGAGGAGTATCACCTTCCTGTTCTCTTTTACCGCTGCATGAAAAATTCTGGCTGATTCAGCGCGAAGTGCTTTTTTGTACTCATCCTGTGCCGCTATCGCACGCTTGAAAGCCATGCGGATATTCGCCGGGGTTATTCCCAGAGAGAGAAGATATTCGGTACAACTTTTTTTCAAAAGGCCGACATCATGAAAACTTACAGGCGGCGAGTCAAAAGGAATACCAAACTTTTCTTCCGGGTTTATGGATGATTCAATAACCTGTGGATATCCGGTAACAATTGGACAGTTATATTTATTTATGACGTTTTTAAACTCATTCCTGGTATAACGAACCTTGGGGTAAAATATTCGATCAACCCTTTTCTCGGCAAGATTAAGGATATGCCCGTTTGTAAGCTTGGCAGGAAAGCAAATATTTTCCGACATTACCGTTCCATAGCCCTTTTCTGATAGTGCAACGGTTGAGACATCAGAGAGAACCACTTCGCATCCTGCTTCGGTAAATAGTGTGGCCCAGAAAGGGAAATCTTCCCAAATATTTAATACGCGGGGAATCCCAATACGCAAAACAGATTCTTCCTGATTTATTTTCAAAGTTCTGTTAAACAGAAGGTCCTGCTTAAATTCGGCGATATTCTCACCTTTCCTGCTTCCTGCAGCCTGATTACTGAATATCTTCTCACACTTATTACCGGTATAAAACCGTGCCGGCTTCTCATCAGTACCTGTTCGATCAGGGTATGTCAGAATCGTAACTTCACACTGGTTTTCGCATCCATGACAAATTGTCGTCTTTCTTTTGTAGTTGAGAGCATTTTCTATCATATCCCATGCTTGAAATTGAGTTGCCGCTACCGTTTTCGAAGTTTTCAGGATGCAGGTATCTCTGGCAAGCAGTGCCGCACCCCATGCGCCCATCAATTCAGCTCTGTCCGGTCTGATAACATTTCTTCCGGTAATCAGCTCCATAGCCCTGAGAACGGCAGGATTTCTGAATGTTCCCCCCTGAACTACAATATTGGAACCCATAACATTTGAGTCAGTTATTTTCAGTACTTTATTTAAACAGTTCCTGACTACTGAGTAGGCGAGACCGGCCGATATATCACCAACTTCCCCACCCTCACGCAGTACCTGCTTTACTTTGGAGTTCATGAATACGGTACAGCGGGATCCCAAATCATATGGATGTTTTGCCAGGCATGCCATTTCAGCAAATTCCTCAACACCCAATCTGAGGGAGTTTGCGAAGGTTTGTATAAATGATCCGGATCCTGAAGAACAGGATTCATTCAATTCAATATTATGGACAACCCGATCCTTCACAAAAATAGCCTTCATATCCTGTCCACCAATATCGAGGATAAAGGATACGTCCGGTTCAAAAAAACTTGCACCCCGGAAGTGAGCCAGTGTCTCAACATGCCCCTCGTCCAGTGAAAATGCGAATTTAATTAAATCTTCACCATATCCTGTTACAGAGGTGCGGGTAATCTGAATATGCAGATTCTCTTTCCTAATAAGCCCGCGCAGTTCCTGGAGGCCTTTCAGAACGGTCTCTACCGGATTACCTTTGTTTGTTGAGTAGTAGGTATATCCTAATCTTCCATCCTCATCAATCAGTACTATTTTTGTAGTGGTTGAACCGGAATCTATCCCAAGAAAAACCTGCTTCCCATCAAAATCCCTAAGAGCTGCCGTTTTAATGGCGTATAATGATTTTTTTTGCTCCCACGCATCTTTCTCTTTTTCATCTGTAAAGAGCGGATCAAGAAATCCCGATCTGATAATCTGGAAATCCTGAGATTCCTTTATTTTTTCAATAAGTTCCTCAAGAGTAAACTCAACACCTTCGTTTTGAGAACGAAGTGCTGCACCGGCAGCCGGAATTCGGTCCGGAGTAAGTAACGGGTCTATCTGTGTCGGATCTACGGTATCAGCATCCGTCAAACCAATAACTTCCAGAAATGTGCGTTTCAACTCAGGCTGGTAATAAAATGGTCCACCGGCAAAAAGTAACTTTGGCTTGATCTCCACTCCGTGTGCCAGTGCACTAATTATCTGAAAAGCTACAGCACGGTAGATGGAAGCAGCTATATTCTCAGGTGAGACGTCCCTGCTGATCAGGTTCTGGATATCTGTTTTTGCAAAAACTCCACAGCGTGAAGCTATAGAATAACAGGTGGTGCTTTTTTCTGCAGCTCCGCTTAGTTCCTCAACAGGTATATGCAGCAGGGTTGCCATCTGATCAATAAATGCACCGGTTCCTCCTGCGCAGTTACCGTTCATTCTGATATCAGGTCGCAGCAGTTCATCAAAAAAAATGATTTTAGCATCTTCGCCGCCAAGATCAATAAATGTTCGTATTTCAGGCATCCACCTTTTTACCACCTCTGCGGAAGCAGATACTTCCTGGACAAACGGCATTCCTGTTCTTTCAGCAACACCCATCCCGGCAGTTCCGGTAAATAATACTGAAACCCGGCTCTCTGCCCCATGACTAGCTAGAATTTCCTGAAGTATTCCAAGAAGGGTAGAAAAAACTTCTGCATTGTGGCGTATATAATTCCCATAGAGTATTTTACCCGACTCATCTGTCAGTACAGCTTTTGCGGTTGTTGAACCTATGTCTATTCCTAATCGAAGATTATTACTCATGTATGCTCTCTCTGAAATATCTGTTTATATATGTATAATCGTTGAGTTATGGTATCTACATAATTAATTATTATATAATTAATTAGATGCTTGTACATAAAAACTCACAAATCCTATTTCAAAATTGGATTGCTGCCTAATAAACATCACCGTATCATATACCATGGTGCTGATTCTGAGCAAGTAGAAAAGCTTACACCTGTACTTCTCACTGAATGCAGATTCACTCTGCATGCTGCTGATATGATTCCAGTTTGGGTGAGAGAAATATTCTATCATATCCCTGACTTTTTTATTAACCCTATTATATTTCCATTTCGCCATGAGATGCCTCTTGCATATTCAATCTTTTTTGGTGTAAAATTTCCTCAGGTTAGAAAAGGACACAAGTTATCACTCCAGGAGAAGAACATGGCAGCAAACTATGTTCCTAAAAAATTTGTCACATCAGCTGACAAAGTCGACCCGAAACTTGTTCCGAAAAAAAAATTATATACCGGAGCCGAAATACCGGCTATTGGTATGGGAACATTTGGTTCAGACAGATTCACAGCCGAAGATATCGCCAATGCGGTAGTTGGTGCTGCTGAAATCGGTTTTCGTCATTTCGACTGCGCATCAGTATACGGAAACGAAAATCTCATCGGAAAATCATTACAATCAGTTATGATTGGCGGAGTACCCAGAGAAGAGCTTTGGATCACCTCAAAAGTATGGAACGACATGCATGGAGACAACCAGGTAATAGAATCCTGCAAACAGTCTTTAAAAGGCTTACAGCTGGATTATCTCGACCTCTATCTCATACACTGGCCGTTTCCCAATTTTCATCCCCCAGGATGTGATGTTGACTCCAGAAGCCCGGAGGCAAAGCCCTATATTCATGAAAACTTCATGAAAACCTGGGCTCAAATGGAACAGCTGGTAGATATGGGATTAGTTAAACATATCGGAACTTCAAACATGACAATCCCAAAACTAACAAAACTTGTTCAGGACGCCAGGATAAAACCTGCTTGTAACGAGATGGAGCTTCACCCCCATTTTCAGCAGCCTGAACTTTTCGCTTTCTGTTTGGAAAATGCTATTCAACCAATCGGTTTTGCTCCAATAGGTTCACCAACCCGGCCTGACAGAGACAAAACTGTAAAGGATACAGTTGATATTGAAGATCCAGTCATAAGAGCTGCTGCTGCGAGACTGGGTGTACATCCGGCTGTTATCTGTATTAAATGGGCAGCTCAAAGAGGTCAAATCCCTATACCCTTCTCAATTCATAGAAATGAATATCTCAGTAATATTCGCTGTATAATGGAGAACCCCTTAACTGAGGCCGAGATGAAGGCTCTTGACGGTATTGATAAAAAATGCCGGCTTATTAAAGGACAGGTTTTTCTCTGGAAAGATAACCAAACCTGGGAAGACCTATGGGATCTGAACGGTGAAATCACCCCTCCGTAACGCTGAGTCAGCTGGAATTGGTGTTTTAACCGGGACCCCTGGATAGGGATTGTTAATTACTGGAACTCATACAATTTACCCCGGATACGGCATTATGTCGGTTCGGGGTTTTTTCATCATTATCCGCTTCATAAACTTGACGATATGTTTAACGAAACGGTATAATAGTAAGTGCGTAAACGTTAACGCAACCACTTATTAAAACCTTGGAGGCAAAAGATGTCCGCAACCCCTCATGTTATTGGTATAGATTATGGATCAGATTCATGCCGGGCTGTTATTGTAAATGCAGCAACAGGAAATATTGTCAGCAGTGAAGTATTTGAATATCCCCGCTGGAAAAAGGGTTTATTCTGCGATTCAGCTAAAAGTCAATTCAGACAGCACCCGCTGGATTATATTGAAGGATTAGAGTTTGTAGTTCGGGGAGCTCTTAACAAAGCCCCGGAAAGTACTGCAGAATCTATCGCCGGAATCTCCATAGATACTACCGGATCCACACCTGTTGCTGTTACAAAAAACGGCATACCCCTCGCTTTAACAGACGAATTTTCTGATGACCCGGATGCCATGTTTGTGCTCTGGAAAGACCATACAGCAATAATGGAAGCTGATGAAATAAATTCATTCTCCCGCACCTGGGGCGGCATTGATTACACTAAATTTGAAGGCGGCGTATACTCCTCAGAGTGGTTTTGGGCAAAAATCCTTCATATCCTACGGGGCAATACAGCGGTACGTAATGCTGCTTATTCCTGGGTAGAACACTGTGACTGGATGCCGGCTCTTCTCACAGGGTGCACAAAACCTGAAGATATGGTAAGAAGCCGCTGTGCAGCCGGGCATAAAGCCATGTGGCATGAAGATTTCGATGGACTACCTTCAGATACATATTTAACCGGGATAGATCCTCTTCTGTCAGGTTTGCGTGATAAACTCTTTACCGACACTGCAGCTTCTGACGTCTCTGTTGGCAATCTCACAGATGAGTGGAGCAGTCGCCTTGGTTTACCTGTAGCAGTTATTGTTACAGCAGGTGCCTTTGATGCACACATGGGAGCAGTCGGCGGTCAGATTTCACCGGGTTCTTTACTTAAAGTTATGGGTACGTCAACTTGTGATATGATTGTATCTCCGCCCGATAAATTTAAAGATACACTCGTACCGGGTATCTGTGGTCAGGTTAACGGTTCTATTGTACCAGGGATGATAGGCCTTGAAGCCGGTCAGTCAGCTTTTGGTGACTTGTTTTCCTGGTTTAAACAACTCCTCGTCTGGCCCCTCCGTAATATTGAGGATCAGCAATTACGAAAATCCCTTACCGCTCCTATCCTAAAAGATTTGGATGATGAAGCCGCAAAACTTTCACCGGATGAAAGTGGTGTCTTAGCTCTTGATTGGCTGAATGGACGGAGAACTCCGGATGCCGATCAGACACTCAAAGGTGCCATAATGGGTCTAACGCTCGGAAGTGATGCTCCCCGTGTATACAGATCTCTGGTAGATGCTGCCGCTTATGGTGCACGCAGGATTACAGAGCGCTTTGAAGAGAGCGGTGTTGAAATCAAGGATGTTATAGCAGTGGGTGGTGTTGCTAAAAAATCACCCTATGTTATGCAAACGGTATGTGATGTTATGAATAAACCCATAAGAGTTGCTTCAGAACTGCAGACAGTTGCATTAGGCGCAGCGATATTTGCTGCAACGGCAGCAGGCATATACTCTTCAGTTGAAGAAGCTCAAAAATCTATGGGAAGCGGGTTTGAGAAAACCTATATCCCAAACCCTGAGGCTACTGCAGTATATGATGAATTATACAAAAACTACCTTGAATTCGGCGCATTTGTCGAGAAAAAGACAAGGGGATAATACTCGATGTCAATATTTACAGAGTTAAAGAGAGAAGCATACGAAGCCAATCTGGAGATACCCAAACAACAGCTTGCCATCTATACATTCGGAAACGTAAGTGCATTTGATAAAAGCCGTGGAGTATATGCCATAAAACCAAGTGGCGTTCCCTATGCAGATTTACAGATGGAAGATATGGTTATTGTTGATCTGGACAATGTCGTTATAGAAGGCAGCTTAAACCCATCATCAGACAGCAAAACGCATACCGTCTTATATCGGGAATTTTCGGAAATCGGCGGAATCTGCCATACTCACTCCCCCTATGCAACCGCATGGGCACAGGCAAAGTGTGAAATTCCTATTTTGGGAACAACTCACGCAGATCACTCAGTTAAATCAATACCTGTTACCATGGAACTGACAGCGAGCGCAATTAACAGAGATTATGAAGAGGCAACAGGAAAAAGTATTACTGCCCTCTTTGCAGAGGATCTGTTTGCCGGGCTGAATTTCCGGGAAAATGAGATGGTTCTCGCTGCATGTCACGGGCCTTTCACCTGGGGTGTCGATGCTGCCAAGGCTGTGTATAACAGCAGGGTGTTGGAAGAACTTGCAAAGATGGCATATTTAACTCTGTCCATCAACCCGGAAGTCTCTCCCCTGAGTAAAGCTATAAAAGAGAAACATTTCTTCAGAAAGCACGGCAAGAATGCCTATTACGGTCAGAAATAATTCGCATTAAAAAACTTATAAGCAAGGAAAATAATATGATAAACCGGAATGAAAAAGAGGTATGGTTTGTTACCGGCAGTCAGCATCTTTATGGCGAAGAAACCTTAAAAAAAGTAGCTGAAAATGCAGGTATAATAGCAGCAGAACTCAACAATTCAAAGGCTGTACCAGTTTCGGTCATACGTAAAAACACCGTAACAACGCCTCATGAAATACTCTCTGTCTGCAGAGAAGCAAATAGTTCCCCATCCTGTATAGGATTGATTTTCTGGATGCATACATTTTCCCCGGCCAAAATGTGGATCGCCGGACTCACTCAGTTGAAAAAGCCCTTTCTCCATCTCCACACTCAGTTCAACCGGGATATCCCATGGAATACGATAGATATGGATTTCATGAATCTCAACCAGTCCGCACATGGCGGACGGGAATTTGGATTTATATGCTCTCGGATGAATATTGAAAGAACTGTGATATCCGGTCACTGGAAAAAGCCAGAAGTGCAAAAGAGAGTAGGAATTTGGGTACGTGCAGCAGCTGCATGGCAGGATATGCAGACCGGCAGCATTGCGCGATTCGGAGACAACATGCGGGAAGTTGCAGTAACTGAGGGTGATAAGGTTGAAGCCCAGCTCAAACTTGGATTCTCCTGCAATGGATACGCCCTGGGAGATCTTGCAGCAGCTGTTGAGCAGGTTGGAGATGCCGCAATTACTGAATTGATCGAAGAATATGCTGAATTATATGCAATCACTGAAAATCTGCTTCCCGGAGGAAGTCGTCACGGGGAATTGCGTTCTGCCGCAAAAATTGAGGCCGGCATGCGTGGTTTTCTGCAAACTGGCGGTTTTACCGGTTTTACTACTACTTTTGAAAACTTATATGGGCTTAATCAACTCCCCGGTCTTGCATGTCAAAGATTAATGGCTGAAGGGTATGGATTTGGAGCCGAAGGTGATTGGAAAACTGCAGCTCTGGTGAGAGCAATGAAAGTAATGTCTGACGGTCTCCCTGGTGGAACCTCATTTATGGAAGATTATACGTACCATCTGGATCCGGAAAACTCTCTCTGTCTGGGAGCTCATATGCTTGAAGTTTGTCCAAGCATAGCTAATCCCAGGATAAAACCTTCTCTGGAAATACATCCCTTAGGTATTGGGGGAAAAGCAGACCCTGCACGACTTGTCTTTACAACGCAACCGGGTCCAGCACTAAATGCATCTATTATGGATATGGGTGGACGATTCCGTCTTCTGGTAAATACCGTGGATGTAGTAAATCCAGGGGAAGATCTTCCCAACCTTCCTGTTGCCCGGGTAGTTTGGAAACCCCACCCGAATCTGGAAACTGCATCAGCTGCCTGGATTTATGGCGGAGGAGCTCATCATGCTGGATTTTCCAAAGCTTTGAATACAGAATTCCTCGAGAATTTTGCTTCCATGGCAGGAATAGAGTGTGTTGTAATAGATCAGCAGACAAGAATTCGTGATCTTAAAAATGAACTGCGTTGGAATAGTACTGTATATTAATAAATATCCCTTTCTGCAGAATAGTGAAGCAGAAAGGGTTTTTCAATCACTGAATCTCTGTATCGAATCCGATAACGACCCTGTCAATCTTAAATTCTATGAGACTCTCAACTCCTGCATTCCCGGGTGAGTCAATATAGCGAAGCTTTAGAGTAATCCAGACCTTGCTTTCCGGCTTCCCCAGGAAAGTTATTGAATCACCAACATCCATGGATATCCAGTCGGTAAATTCCCCATCTCGATTATCATCATAGCTGTATTGAAATGTTCCGCCAGATTCATAAGATGGATCCGTCCCTGTCAATATCGCTTCTCCATTGAGAAGCTGACCGTTTGTCACTTTGACTCCTGCAGAATCCACAAGATTCCTAACAGGTGCTGCAGGTCGTTCATAATCAATATAAAAAGAGCGTTCTGATTCCGGACTGCTGTTAGCGGCCCGGTCAACATATCTAATTCTTATTGTATATTTTGTATTTTCATCTTCAAACCCTTCAAACCGTTTTTCAAAACCAATGGAAAGTCGCATCCAGTCTGAAAAATCACCAGTGTCATTGAGCGTATAGCTGTATTCATAGGTTCCTCCTGCCTCATTTATCGGATCCTGAGCGGTGAGAACTGCAGGAAGATTCAGCTCCCTATCCTCAAATATCTCCCGACCTTCAATATCTTCCAATTTCCATTCAGGTGGAGCAGGAATGTTCCGGTCGACCAGGAATATTTTCTCCTTCACAGGACTCACATTGCCGGCAGAATCACGAAATCGGATCTGCACATGATACTGCACACTCTCACGATACGCACCCTCAAAACTGGTATAATATCCTGGCGGCAGCTGAGCCCAGGGAAGGAACGGATCCTCTCTGATCTGAAGGTGATATTCAAAAACACCGCCAGCCGGTTCATTTGGCGGAGCTGTCGCATATAATCTTACAGGACCATTGATTGTATCCTCTCCAGATCCTACCTGAACACCATAGGTATATCGTATCAAACTCCAGAAAGGGGTATCAGGAGCTCTTTTATCAATAGTGATAGTTCTGGTAGATACTTCCGAAACATTACCTACTTCATCCCTAAAACGTATTTCAATATGATATTGTGATTCAGTATCTTCTTCGGTATCAAAAAGCTTCACTCCATTTGCAGCAAGTGTTTCCCATTCAGAAAAAGCATCTTCATCAACCTTTTTGAAATGATACTCAAAAATACCCACTTTCTCTCCCGCAGGTTTGGTTGCATGCAGTTCAGCAGGTGTTTGGATATAAGCATTATCAAACACGTCTATCTCATCGTCTCCCGTGACCAGACTCCAGGCTGGTGCATCAGGAACTTTCCTGTCAATTGAAAAATCTCTGGTTAAAATCTCACTTGAATTTCCAGCAGCATCTATAAAACGAATCTGTAGTGTATAAAATACTGATCTATTCTCCTCACCGGAAAACTCGATAGTTTCACCTTCATCAATTTCAACCCATTTTGTATATGACTCTATATCACTGATACGTACTCTGTACTGGGAAATCCCTCCCGGTTCTTCTGCAGGTGGAATTACATTAAAAAATGCAGAATCTGTGATAATCCTTCCGTCTGTTATCTCTCTGTTACCGATATCCCGTAAATTCCACAATGGAGTATCGGGCAATGCTCTATCGCTGGTGAAGGATTTTTCCAACATCGCACTGATATTCCCGGAAATATCAGAAAAGCGAATTCTCACTGTATAGGTAATCACTGCACCTTCAACCCCGGTAAATTCCTGAGAAATCCCAATAGGAAGTTTTTGCCATTCAGTGAAGATTCCATCATCATTGCCGTCATAACTAAACTCATAACTACCAAACTGCTCACCCTTGGGGATTCTGGCAGTAAGCTTTGCAGGATCACTGACAACCCCGTTTACCTGTTTCCCGTTACTTTTTAAATCCCACTCAGGTGCAGGGGGAATGGTTTTATCGATATAGATACCTTCGTCATAGATAATCTCATCCTGAGGGAGTGTGATGTTGCCGGCAACATCTTTTAAACGAAGAAAGAGTTGAGTAATATCAAGTTCCTGACCAAAGGGGATAGTAAAATCTACATAAGCGGTATTTTCATCCGCCATGCTCATATCCACCCACTCTCCATTTATATTGTATTGAACAACGAGAGCCTCCTCAGCTTTCGGAAAACTAATAGTGAATGAGGCATCTCTATTCGTTCTGGTCCCGGGAGGAAGGAGAAAGCCATCTTCATCAGTGAATCCGGCATCTGTAATTTCAATCTTTCCGGGACGGCATTTATCTATTGTGAAAGTAAATATACTGGATTCTGAAACTACTTCCTCATCAGGGGATATATATAATATTCGTGCCTGATAAGTATTTACATACCCCTCAAGTACTTCAAGCAGTATGAAATCCTTAGATTTGTAAATCGTACCAGTAGACTCCTTTTTTATCCAAATCTGCGGGGTGAGAATTTCGCCGTCAATAGTTAAATATTTTTTATTTGGCAAAAATGCACGCACATCATCATCAACGACCTCTCCTTCATTGATATAAGCCCCGGGTTTATTTATTTTCTCTATGAGGATAAAACGTAAATCTTTCAAGTCTGTATCTGAGAGGTTTGACAAGGGTGGATTATCAGGGTCAGAAAACGGATCGGCATACCTTACCTGTATTTCATACTCTCCGCTCTCCCCAATTTGCGGGCGCTCAGCATCATTATAGTTTTCCCAATCTCCCCAGCTGTCCCAGGTCCTGCTGCCAAGTTCCAGATGTCGAAATTTGTACTGCATAATCCAGTAATCTTCAATTCCTGGTCCGCGGATCAATCGTAAATATGCGCCTGCCATGTCAGCTGTTGTATTAATCTGAAGCTCATTCCCATATGCATCGAAGAACATAACTTCAGGAGCCGGGATACCTTCAAGTTCCTGATATGCAATTGATTCAGTTGTACTTACTTGTTTTTCAAATAAATTATTATCATATCCACAAGAGACCGACATGATTAATATAATTAACGAATATAGAATAATCGGGATTCTTTTCCCTGAGAAAATCTGCATGCATATCTCCATACTTCACATTATCTTAAACCGGAAAAATTAAAAAACGGCGGTGTTCTCATTTTCTCATTTATTATCCTCTCACAGCATACCTGTGTCAAGAATGGTTGAGGGTACTCAACTTTGTATTTGCTTTGCAAATACGGGTTGAGTGTGGACGAGAGTGGGTAAGAGTACTTACCTTGGTATTTGCTTTGCAAATACGGGTTGAGTGTGGACGAGAGTGGGTAAGAGTACTTACCTTGGTATTTGCTTTGTAAATACGGGTTGAGATTGAACGAGGATATTACATCTGGTTGTGATACTCTCAACCCGTAAGCCAGCAGTTGCGAAGCAACTGCCCAGACAAGTAATCTTGTCCCGGCTCCCACCTTTTCCTCTATTGCCTTAACAGAAAACTTATGCTATCGATTATATATGAACACTCCGGATATCAGAGAAAGGATCAGCTTCTCTATTATGAAAATAGACAGCTCTATTGATATCGACAGGGTTACCATACCCTTCAATAAGACCATTCACGATATAAATAGTGTCTATGCGGACCTGTCGGGCATCAGCAGAAAACGTGATACCTATAACAATTCATGGGCCTTCTCGTACGCGTATGAACAAATGCATGCCATTATTGATCATCTTTTTTCGGTTAAAGTTACTGAGAAAATTTTCTCTTACTCCCGGAGTTTTAGAAACAGAAAAAAACAAGTGGATATTCTGAAAAAATTCCGGGCTATAACTTCGAACCTTTCAGATATCCTTCATAAAACCAGCACATCCCAGCGCCTTTTCAAAACCACTATCTGGCTGATTGCCCTTGCAGAGGGTGTGGTATCACTGATTATTGTTCTTTTTATAACTGAGACAGCTTCCGCTTTTAATCGTGCAGTATCTCTTCCTCAATTAAGTCTTCTGTTTTTGGTCGTTTTTGGTTTCATAAGACTGGTTCTGGAGCGTTTGAAGTCACGGGTTATGCAAAACTGGAGGTGGGCACGTTATCAGGCCACGGTAGACAGGGCTTTTAACAGTATTGCAATTGCTGCCGGTATTTCCTGTATTTTGGCAGATCTTGTAAAAAAGGGCACTTTTCTGGAAAAAATTGATGATTTACTTGAAAAAGGTGTCGATCTTCTAAGGAAACCTGATACACGAGAAGAAAAGCGAATACGTCGTGCAGCACACCGATCCGCAAGGCTTCTTGCTGATCAGGAAGAAAAACTGGGAAGTCTAAAACGATCCTTAAGTCAAAAAAATGATAATTACCGTACTATAAATAAGAATGAATCAATGAAAAGCATAACACCGAAGGTTCGAAAATTTGATAAAACGAGAGTCTTCCTAGGTAGAATACGGAAGGAAATCAAGAAAAGGCTGTAACTTATATTCTTGAAACATGACTAAATCATCAGTATTATATATTTATAGGCGGCTGATTTAGCAGAGACAACGCCGTCCCAGAGGAAAGTATGAAAATTAATAAAGTTAAAATTGTAGGAATATTATTATTGGTTGCTCTTTTTGCATTTAGCGGATGCAGTCTTATCTTCAATGAAAATGCTGATGCAGACTTGTCGGAACTTGCCGCTTTTGCATCAGGGCTTGATACAGCTATGCGATTAATAGCCATAGATGCGGATGTTGCAGTAGTTACCGCTTCCAGAACGGTAAATCCTGGCAGCTATAATGGAGGAGCAATAGTAATTGGGGCAACACCCGATGATACTTACCCGGGGGAATCAAGTCTGGTCAACTTCCCAAACGATAGCAGCTACATTCAAAATTTTTATGGGAATCCTTCATTAACCGCGAAATTTTCTATGAAACCAGTGAGTGGCTATTATGAAATAAAACTATTCGTTTACGATGCAGCAGATTTTCTGTTAGATTTTGTTTATGAAGAGTACTATGTTGCAGGTGATGGTTGGGCTCCGCTCAAAGCAAACGGGACGACCCCGGGTTACATCGACTATTATGATAATATGCATGACGGTTCAAAAGTACAGCATACAGAATATGAATTTGGACCAGTCTCTGGTAATGTATACGATATTGCTGTACCAGAAAGTATTCCAGATAATTTAGCTAATTATACCTTCACCATTCGATCTGATAAAACAACACCCAGCCTATTCGACTCACAGACCATTATCACTACTCCTTCACGGGGTGTAGCAGGTGATTTTGACAGCTACAAAAAAAGTACTGGAAATTACAAGATTGAGGCAGTTTCAAGAAAGGCTCCATCACGGCCGGACTTTGAATCTATAACCTACTACTCAGAACTTAACAGCCAGCAAACGAGAAATATGGTGGTTTTCAGTCTTCAGGAAGTCGATAAAGAGAAAAACAGTTATGCACGAGTCGTTACTCGATCACATGAAGAATATTCTGGTCTACCCTTGGTTCTTGATACCAAGGAACTGCACAGCCTGATCACCATAGCTGAAAAAGGCAAAAACCCCTGGCAGTATATTGCTAAAGATATAGTACAAACAGTTAATGGTAGTGGATTGACAGTAGTTGACCACACCGAAGGCGTCTATTACGAGGGCTCGACAGTTGATAGGAATCCTGACAAACGAACACATATGGAGCTTACTCAAGTTCCAGCAAGTGTAAATGATTTTTCCGGAACCATGTCTGTTTTCTGGAAAAGTTCTTCTAAAACCGATAATTACACAGTTACCTATAATGGAACAAAATTTAAAACCAAAAAATCCGGTAGCCGTGCAGTAAGTATCCTATGCTCTCGGCAATTGTAGTACAGAAGCTGCCAGAAAAGCTTACACGTCGAAATAAATTCTTTTAAAATATACACTTATTTGCGAATCCATGCTTGTGTTCTTTGCCATTATGTAGTACAATAT